>NZ_JBEHZD010000636.1:0-3997 GCF_040240285.1 Streptomyces sp. HSW2009
CCCCCCCGCAGCCCCCCCCGGCCCCGCGGGCGCCCGCCCCCCCCCCCCCGGGGGGGCCCCCCCCCCCCCGGCCCGCCCGCCCCGCCCCTCAGTCGTTACGCCGGCCGGCTGCTACGCCGCGCCGCCCGCGGACTCCGCGGCGTCGGGCGCCTCCGGCCCCTTCGGCCACTGGAAGTAGCTGCGCTCCTGCGTGACGGGATAGCCGGCCTTGGCGAAGTTGGCGGCCATCGGCTGGTTGCCGAAGTCGGTGTCGGCGACGATCCGCTCCGCGCCCTCGGCCGCGAGCATCCGGGTGCAGTCGGCGAGCAGGTCGTACGCGTAGCCGTGGCCGCGCTGTTCGGGCAGTACGCCGATGAAGCCGACGACCGGCGCGGTGTGGTTGCGCGCCGGCACGTGCAGCCCCACCAGTTCTCCCTCGGCCGTCCACGCGGTGCGCCACCACTCGCGCGGCGAGGGGCACCACTGGAAGAAGTCCAGGTCCTCCTGCGCGGCGGCCTCGTGGCCCGTGGTCTCGATGGTGCGCCGGGCGTGTGCGTCGAGCGTGCCGTGCTGGATGCGGCTCAGGAGGGAGAGGATCGCCGCGTCGTCGGGCTCGGGCCGGAACGTCAGCCGCCCCGGCTGCTCGGGCACCCCGCACTCCGGCGTCCACACGTAGTGGAAGCGGTCGACGAGCCGGGTCATGCCCGCGGCGAGCACGGCGTCGGTACGGGACCGAGCGGCCTGGGCGACCGCCGGGTCCTGCTCCCAGCCCGGCGGCAGCAGCAGGACGTAGTCGGCCCGGAGCGGGGCCGTGCGCAACAGTTCCACGGCCGCGGCGTGGTCGGTGAAGTCGAACCAGTCGAGCGCGACGGGCTCGGTGTCGTCGGGCCCGCCCCACCAGGCGGCGCGGGCCACCACGGTCTCGCCGCGCAGGGCGACCCGGGTCCACTCGGGCCGGTACGTGCCGCCGTCGGCGACGGTGACGTACTTCCGGTCGAAGCGGGCGTGGCCGACCAGCCCGGCATCGGGCAGGGCGTGAAAGAGATGAGCGTCGTGCTCGGAGAGCTGACGGATGACCAGATCGGTCATGGGTTTCCTTCCGGGATGGCGATGCGCTCCCGGTCGGACGACGTCAGACGGAGATCAGCCCACGGGCGGGGCGGGAGCGCGACAAAGACGTGGTGTACATGGCTCCGGCCTCCTTCCGTGATCAAGGGCTTGCTCGAACAATAGGCCGCCCCTGCCGCCGTGTCCACACGTTTGTGCGGGCCGCACGCCGACGGCACCGCGGCTGACGGGGCCACGGACCGACCGCGGCTGACGGGGCCACGGACCGACCGCGGCCGACGGGGCCACGGACCGCCGGAGCTACGGAGCGTCGTCCAGCAACCCCGCGTCATGCGCCAACAGGGCTATCTGCACCCGGTTGTTGAGGTCGAGCTTGGCCAGGATGCGGGAGACGTGGGTCTTGACCGTGGGGACGCTCATGTACAGCGTGCTGCCGATCTCCGCGTTGGACTTGCCGTGCCCGACGGCGACGGCGACCTCGCGTTCGCGGTCGTTGAGCCGGGCCAGCAGCGTGTCCGCCCGGCTGCGCCTGCTGCCCTGGCCGCCGCCGGCGACGTGCTCGATGAGCTGCTGGGTGACGGCGGGGGAGAGCGCCGGGTCCCCGGCGGCGACGCGGCGCACGGCGGCCACGATCTCCGCCGGCGGCGTGTCCTTGAGCAGGAACCCGGCGGCCCCGGCGCGCAGCGCGCGCAACACGTGCTCGTCGGCGTTGAACGTGGTCAGCACGATGACCTCGGGCGGGTCGGCCCGGCGCCGCAGCGCCTCGGTGGCAGCCAGCCCGTCCAGCGTCGGCATGCGGATGTCCATCAGGACCACGTCCGGCGCCAGCCGGTCCACCAGCGGCCCGACCTCGCTGCCGTCGGCGGCCTCGCCGACGATCTCCACTTCGCTGGAGCCGCCGAGCATCAGCCGCAGCCCGGCCCGTACCAACGGATCGTCGTCGACGAGCAGGATGCGGACGCACGGGTGATCGTGATCGTTCATGCGGGCCACGGTAGCCAGGCGCGCAACAGGAAGCCGCCGTCCTCGGTCGCGCCGGACGTCACCCGGCCGCCGGCGAGCGAGGCGCGTTCGGCGAGACCGATCAGCCCCTGCCCCGAGCCGGGTATCGCCGGCCGCCCCCGCCCCGTACGCGCCGCGCCCCGCTCGGGCCCCGCGTCCCGCACCTCCACGGTCAGCCCCGTCCCGGGCCCTCCGGTGACCCGTACGCTCACCGCCGCGTCCGGCGCGTGCTTGCGGGCGTTGGTCAGCCCTTCCTGGACGATGCGGTACGCGGTCCGTCCGGTCGCGTCGGGCACCGGGCCCGGCCCGTCCGTCTCGTCGTGCAGCGCGACGCGCATCGCCGCCTGCCGCGACTCTCCGACCAGCCGCGGCAGGTCGGCAAGTGTCGGCTGCGGCCGGTACGGGACGGCCTCGGGCCCGGCCGGGGCGAGCGGCGCACGGTCCGCGGCCGGCACGTCATCCAGGAGGCCATCCGGTACGTCATCCGGTACGCCCCCCGCCGGGCTCCCGGCAGTCGACGATCTGGCGCCGCCCGACGGTCTCGCGCCATCCGGCGGGCCCTCCGCATGCGCCGCACCCGCCGCGGGCCCGGGGTCGCCGATGGGTGCGCGCAGTACGCCGATGACCTCGCGCAGGTCCTCCAGGGCCTGGTGGGCGCTGGCCCGGATGACGCCGGCGGCCTGCGCGACGTCCCGCGGCGGGGCGTCCGGCCGGTACTCAAGGGCGCCCGCGTGCACGCTCAGCAGGGACAGCCGGTGCGCCAGCACGTCGTGCATCTCGCGGGCGATCCGCTCCCGGGTCAGCCGCTGGGCGCGCTCGGCGCGCAGCGCGGCCTCCGACTCCGCCCGCTGCGCGCGTTCCCGCAGCGAGACCACGAGCTGGCGCCTGGAGCGTACGAACATGCCCCAGCCGATGACCGTGCTGTAGAAGACGGCGCCGGTGATCCACGCGCCGAGATAGCCCAGGTCAGGGTCGGGGTGCACGGCGCTGTTGACGGCGCCGCAGGCCAGCGCGAGGGCGCCGATGGTGACGACGGGCCGCAGTTGCCGGTGCACGGCGACCGAGAACACGGCCACCAGGCTCGGCCCCACCACGAAGTGCGAGAACGTGGAGAGGAGCAGGGCGATCACGGCCACCTGCATCGGCCAGCGCCGGCGCAGCCACAGGACCAGGCACATGGCGCCGCCGAGCAGCAGGTCGCCGAAGACCATCAGCTCCGTCATCCGCGGGTCGGTGACCACGGGTTCGGCGGTCATGAACGAGATCCCCGCGGCCAGCACCATGGCGGTGCTGTCCACGGCCCAGTCGCGGGCCCGCCGCCTGGTCCGCGCCGCCCGGCCCGGGGCGGGCGCCGTGGAGGTGGCTGCCGCTCCGGCGAGCGCTGGCTGATACGTGCTGGTCATACCGGCGAATCTACGCACCACCGGCCGCCCCGCCCTCCCTCGCGACCGGGCCCGCTACCAAAGTTGCAGGGCCGTAGACCTTCGGCGGATGGGGCCGCCGGAACCGCCCGCCTAGCGTCATGGCCATGAAGAAGCTCCTTGAGTGGGTGGGCCTCGGCCTGCTGGTGATCGGTGGGTGCAGCGTGCTCCACCACTACGTGTCCTGGTTCGACAAGTGGGCGGTGGTGGAGAACTTGCCGCTGTTCGAGGGACACAAGCTGTACGTCAGCGGCGCGGTCATCGTGCTGGGTCTGGTCGTACTGCTCGTGAGCGACAAGGTGAGCCCGGAGCCCCGCCCCGCCACCGGCGGCGGGCGCCGGCCGGCGCTCCCCGAGCCGGCGGTTCCCGAACCGGCCTTCGACGCGGACGCGCCCGACTGGCCGTGACGGGGCGGGGCGCCCGGCCGGTGGGACCTCCGCTCTCGGCCCCACCGCCCGCGCGGCGCCCCCCGCCCGAAGCCCGGGGGGGGGGGGGGCCCCCCCCCCCCGGGGGGGGGGGGGGGGGGG
>NZ_JBEHZD010000637.1:0-3993 GCF_040240285.1 Streptomyces sp. HSW2009
GGGGCGGCCGGGGCGGGGGCGGCGGCAGGCGCGGGCGGGGCGCCGGCGGCGGGCTGTTGCCGCGTACGGTCAGCAGGTTGAGGAGTCGTCATGAGGTGCGGCTCCAGTCGCCCGATGCGCCGCCGGTCTTCTCCTCGACCCGGACGTCGGTGATGACCGCCGCCTTGTCCACCGCCTTGACCATGTCGATCACGGTCAGCGCGGCGACCGCGACCGCCGTCAGGGCCTCCATCTCCACGCCGGTGCGGTCCGTCGTCTTCACCCGGGCCCTGATCTCCACGGCGTCGTCGGCGACCGACAGGTCCACCTTGACGCCGGAGACGGCCAACGGATGACAGAGCGGGATCAGCTCCGGGGTGCGCTTGGCGCCCATGATGCCGGCGATCCGCGCGGTGGACAGGGCGTCGCCCTTCGGTAGCCCCTCGCCGCGCAGCAGGTCGATCACGCGGGGCGAGACGAGGACCCGGCCGCTAGCGGTGGCGGTGCGCGCGGTGACGTCCTTCGCTGAGACGTCGACCATGCGGGCCGCACCCGTCTCGTCAAGGTGGGTGAGATGGTCCTGGGCGCTGCTCATGGTTCTCCCGGTCAGTCCTAGGTCAGACACCGTACCCGCCATGCCCCGCGGCCAGCGCGGCAACCACCGAGCTATCCGGTCCGCACGGGTGCGCGCCCCCGCCCCGGGATACGTGGCAGCCGCCCGGGCTGGTAGCCCCGCCTCCCCCGCCGTCGCTCGTACGGGCCCGAGGGCGACGCGTACGGCAAGTACGGGCGCACGCGCGCGCGTAGGGCCAGCCTCGCTACCGGCAGCCACAGACCGGGCAAGCAGGCAAGCGGGCAGGCAGCCCAAGCCGGCGGCGCAGCACGCAACACAACCAACCCACCGGGCCCGCCCGCCCGGCAGGGCTCAGTCCAGCAGGACCACGTCGACCGTGCCGCCGGGCTCAAGCGAGGTGGTGTCCTCGGGGAGCACGATCAGCGCGTTGGCGTGGGCGAGGGCCTTGACCAGGTGGGACCCTGAGCCGCCGACGGGCGTGACGGCGTTCGCGTCCGCGTCGTACCGGCCGCGCAGGAACTGGCGGCGGCCGGGCAGCGAACTGGCCACGCCCTCCGGGCAGATGGCGCTGACGACCGTGCGGTGCACCGGGTTGGTGCCCATCAGGGTGCGGATGGCGGGGCGCACGAACAGCTCGAAGGAGACGTACGCGCTGACCGGGTTGCCCGGCAGGGCGAGCAGCGGGGCGCGGTCCCGGCCGCCCTCTGCGTCGCCGATGAAGCCGAACCCCTGGGGCTTGCCCGGCTGCATGGCCAGGGTGCGGAACTGCACGCCGTCGGTGTCGTCGCCGAGACTGGTCAGGGCCTCCTTGACCACGTCGTAAGCGCCGACGCTGACGCCTCCGGTGGTGACCAGCAGGTCGGCGCGGATGAGCTGGTCCTCGATGGTGGCGCGCAGGGTGGCCGCGTCGTCGGTGACGGCGCCGACCCGGTAGGCGATGGCGCCGGCGTCGCGGGCGGCTGCGGCCAGCGCGAAGCTGTTGGAGTCGTAGATCTGACCGGGGGCCAGCGGCTCTCCGGGCGGGACGAGTTCGCTGCCGGTGGAGAGCACCACCACGCGCGGGCGCGGGCGGACCCTGACCGTGTCGCGGCCGATCGCGGCGAGCAGGCTGAGCTGGGGCGGGCCGAGCACGGTGCCGGCGCGCAGGGCGAGTTCGCCGGCGCCCACGTCGCTGCCGCGGGCCCGGACGTGCGCCCGCTCGGTGACCGGCCGGTGCACCCGGACCTCGCCGCTCGCGTCCTCGGGGGCGCTGCTGTGCGCGCGCATGGTGGTGGCCGGGCCGCCGCCGGTGCCGCCGTCGGTCCACTCCACGGGCACGACGGCCTCGGCGCCCGGCGGCAGCGGCGCCCCGGTCATGATGCGGGCCGCCTCGCCCGCGCCGACCCGGGGCTGGCCGCCACTGCCGGCCGCGATGTCACCGATGACGGTGAGCACCGCCGGGAACTCCTCGCTCGCGCCCGCGACGTCCGCCACCCGCACGGCGTACCCGTCCATGGAGCTGTTGTCGAAGGGCGGCAGGGCGACCGGGACGGTGACGTCCTCCACCAGGACGCAGCCCTGCGCATCGAGGAGCCGCAGCTCGATCGGGTCCAGCGGGCGCAGTCGGCCGAGGACGTCATCGAGGTGCTCGGACACCAGCCACAGGCGCTCGGGCGTGCTGGTGGCCGGTTCGGCGGTGCTACTCAACGGGCTACATCTCCTCGGTGACGTAACGGTGAAGCCAGGCGCGGAAGTCCGGACCCAGATCTTCACGTTCGCACGCGAGTCTGACAATGGCGCGCAGGTAGTCGCCGCGGTCACCGGTGTCGTAGCGGCGGCCCTGGAAGACGACGCCGTGCACCGGGCCGCCGACGGTCTCGTTGCCGGCGAGGGTCTGGAGGGCGTCGGTGAGCTGGATCTCGCCGCCGCGGCCGGGCTCGGTGGTGCGCAGCACGTCGAAGACGGCCGGGTCGAGCACGTAGCGGCCGATGATGGCGTAGTTGCTGGGCGCGTCGGCCGGGTCCGGCTTCTCGACCAGGTCGGTGACGCGGACGACGTCCTCGGCGTCGGTGGCCTTGACCGCGGCGCAGCCGTAGAGGTGGATCTGTGCCGGGTCCACCTCCATCAGGGCCACGACGCTGCCGCCGTGCTGCTCCTGGGTCTCGATCATGCGGGAGAGCAGCGGGTCCCTGGGGTCGATCAGGTCGTCGCCGAGGAGGACCGCGAAGGGCTGGTCGCCGACGTGCGGCGCGGCGCACAGCACGGCGTGGCCGAGGCCCTTGGGGTCGCCCTGCCGGACGTAGTGCATGGTCGCCAGGTCGCTGGACTCCTGGACGCGGGCGAGGCGGGATTCGTCCTTCTTGCGCCGCAGGGCCTCTTCGAGTTCGTAGTTGCGGTCGAAGTGGTCTTCCAGGGGGCGCTTGTTGCGGCCGGTGACCATGAGGACGTCGGAGAGCCCGGCGGTGACAGCCTCTTCGACCACGTACTGGATCGCGGGCTTGTCGACGACCGGCAGCATCTCCTTGGGGGTGGCCTTGGTGGCCGGGAGGAAGCGGGTCCCAAGACCGGCGGCGGGGATGACAGCCTTGCTGATCCGAGTGCGTGATGGAGTCATGCGGTGCACCTTACCGGTGCTTTTTGGTGGATCATCACGGTCTGCGGAATACGACCTGATACATCACAACAGCAGCACAAAACGAGGGGTTTGTACGTGGCATGACCAGGGGCGACAGTAGTAAGCGAGTGTTGCGGCGAGACCTCCTGGCGATGAGGTCCAGGTTGACCCCAGATGACGTCGAGGCGTCGCAGCGAGATTTGGCCCGTCATGCACGGGAACTGCCCGAGTTGGGCGCGGCGCACACCGTCGCCGCGTACGTCTCGGTCGGGACCGAGCCCGGTACGCGCGCGTTGCTGGACGACTTGCGCGGGCGCGGGGTGCGGGTGTTGCTGCCCGTTCTGTTGCCCGACAACGACCTGGACTGGGCCGCGTACGAGGGCGCCGAACGCCTCGCCCGGGTCGCCCACGCCGGGAAGATCGACCTGTGGGAACCGACGGGGCCGCGGCTGGGTCCTGGCGCGGTGTGCACGGCCGGCACGGTACTGCTGCCCGGCCTCGCGGTGGACGGCCGCGGGGTGCGCCTCGGCCGCGGCGGCGGCAGCTACGACCGGGTACTGGCCCGACTCGCGGACGCGGGCGCGACACCGACCCTCGTGGTGCTGCTGTACGCGCACGAGGTGGTGGAGCACGTGCCGCAGGACCCGCACGACCGGGCGGTGCACGCGGTGGTGACGCCGCGCGGGGTGCGCAGGTTCCGACCGCCGGAGTGCTGAGCGCCGCAGCGCTGAACGGGCGGGTACGGGCGAGCGATACGGGCGCGTGCGCGCGAGGTGCCTCACCCGGCGCGGGGCCCCCCCCCCCCCCCCCCCCCCCCGGCCGGGGGGGGGGGGGGGGGGGGGGGGGG
>NZ_JBEHZD010000638.1:0-3960 GCF_040240285.1 Streptomyces sp. HSW2009
CCCCCGCGCCGCCCCCCCCCCCCCCCCCGCCCCGGCCCCCCCGCCCGCCCGGGGGGGGGCGGGGGGGGGGGGGGGCGGGGGGGCCCGGCCCCCCCCCAGGCGGGTGGGCGGTCAGGACCCCGATGGCGGCGGGTTCGGGTAGGCCCAGTTCGGCGAGGTGGCAGAGTCGGTCGCCCCAGCGGCCGGTGGCACCGGTGCGACGGCATTGCTGACCGAGTCGGCACCAGGGCCGTCAGTGTTGGCGCCCGTGCGCTCCATGCCGCTGCCCGGAAGCGAGGCGCTTGCGGGCGCGCCGGCGGAGCTTGCACCGGCGCTCGCCTGCGCTCCGGGGCTGGCCGTGCCGGGGTGGGTGATCAGCGGTGGGAGTCCGGGGCGCTGGATCAGGGAGCGGCCCTTGTCGCCGGGGGCGTTGGCGTCCTCGCCGTACCGGAAGCTGGTCGGTGGCTTGCCCGGACCGGTGTTGATGCCTTCCTTGCTGAGGTGGGCGCCGGCCGGGTTGATCCCGGAGGCGACACCGTTCCCGCCGGCCCCGGCAACCTTGCTCGGGCCCTGTGGGGCGGGGGCGCCCATGTTGGCCTGGAGCGCCAGGGTGGCTGCGCCCTTCGCGGCTGCGGCCGGGGCGGCGAAGCCGGCGATGCCGGAGCGGTGCAGGTCGTCGTTGCCGCCGCTGTCGGTGGCCCAGTGCACGAACTTGTAGGTGATGTACGGGCAGAAGAGCACGAGCGTCATGACGACGATGCCGGCCATGGCGTCGGACAGCGCGGCCATGCCGTCGTCCGAGTCCGACTGGCCCATCGCGCTGACGCCGATCAGGAAGACCACGCTCATCAGCAGTTTCGAGACGACCAGGGTGGCGGTGGCCTCGATCCACCCCCGCCGCCACCGCTTGGCCACCTCCCAACCACCGCCGGAGCCCGCGAAGACCGCCAGGGCCACCAGGATCAGCACACCGACCTTGCGGGCGACCATGACACCCCAGTACAGGAACGCCCCGATGGTGAAGCCGACCGCGACCACCGCCGGCACGGCCCAGCCCAGGCCGAACATCGCCCCCAACTGGCTGACCTTGACGACCCGGCGAATGGCGTCGGCTAGTGAGGTGTTGGCCGCCTGGAACAGCCCGTTCGACAAGGCGTCGACCACCGTGATCGCCACCGAGGTGAACGCGATGGCGCAGAAGGAGAACAGGACACCGATCATGGTGCCCATCGCGGCCTGTGCCAGGGCCCGCTCGTCGCGCCGCCAGGCGGCGGAGAGCAACTGGATGCAGAAGGTGCCGACGGTCAGGGTGAGACCGATGGGTAGCAGCAGTTCGTAGTTCTCGCGGAACCAGCGGGCGTTGAGATCGATGGCCGTGGTCGTGTCGACCGCCTTCACGGCCAGGTCCGCGGCGCTGGCGGCGAGTTCGCCGGCTGACTTCGCGATCCACGCCCCGATGCCGTCGGTGACGGTCCCGGCCGGGTTGGTGACGAAGTCGACGGCGTCGCAGACGCTGCCCATCAAGGGCATGTCGCAGACTCCCATAGGGGGGTTACCTCCGTTCGTGGGTGCGGGTCAGGGCGCGACGGCCGGCAGCACACCGGCCAACGCGCACGGGCGAGAGGGACGGCACTGGACCGCGAGCGTGGTGGCGCGGGCCTCGGCGCCACCCGCGGGCGAGCCCTTCCAGGCGATCGACTGCTTGCCGGAGACCGTGACGGCGTAGAGGTAGGCGTCGGTGATCGCCCCGGGGTCCGTCTGAAGGGCCCGGGTGAACGAGGCGGGGAAGTGCCCTTCGTGCACGGTGGCGGTGGCGAACTGCCCGTTGGCGCCCATCTGCTTCCACAACGCGGGCGTGGGGACCAGTGCCTCGACCGAAGCGGCATCGGCGTACCTGGACTCACGGGTCAACCACGTACGCAGCGCCCGGAGCAACTCGGGCTGAGAGGAGGTGCGTGTGTCGTAGGACCACAACGCGACTGCCGCCGCCTTCGCGAACGCGATCGGGTCATGCGTCTTCGGCGGGGTGGGCAGGGCGCCGGCGCGCCTGTTGGGTGTCGAGGCTGTCGGCGTTGGTGAGGTGGGCGCCGTCGCAGTGGACTTCGGCGTCCCTGTCTCCTGGGGCGTCCTGTCGCCGCGGGTGAGGTAGGCGGCGAGCCCGGCGACGGTGACCAGGATGGCCAGGACCGTGGTGCCGAGCAGCACCCGACGCCGTACGACCGAGGAGGCGAAGGCGCCCGACTTGGCAGGCTCAGAGGACACCATCAGACCTGCGCTCCCAGCGAGCTGAAGAACGAGACGACGCCGTTGGCCGCTCCCAGCAGCAGGGCCGCGCCCGCGCTGACCAGCACGCCCTTCTTGCCGTTGGCCTCCGCCTGGTGACCACCCGAGTGGTGCCCCCACGCCCACACCCCCGCGCTGACGGCGAGCGCACCGACCACGGCGATGAGGCAGAACAGGTTGACCGAGCCGATCACCTGCCGAAGAACGGACAGACCCGGCAGGCCCCCTCCACTGGGTGTGATCGCGGGATCGTAGGCGAGCTGAATGGATTGCGCGACAGAGAACATGGCGAACGTCCGTTCGAATCGAAGAATGCTGAAGCCCGACAGGGCAAAAGAGGGCAATACGAAGGAAGGGGCGGGGGAGGGGGAGGCGGGTCAGACGACTCGGCGGACCGCGAGGATCTGCGACTTCCACGACGCGAGGGTCGCGATCCGCACCACGTCCCCGGTGCGCGGCGCGTTGATGATCAAGCCCTGGCCGATGAACATGCCCACGTGCTCGGGCACCTTGGCCGTCCCCCGCGTGAAGAGGAGATCCCCCGGCCGCAGCGCATCGGCCGACACCGCCTTACCCTCTGCGACCTGCGTGTACGTCGTACGCGTCAGGGAGATGCCGGCCGCCTTGTACGCCTGCTGCATCAGTGACGAGCAGTCGCAACGCCCCATCGGGTCGGGCCCGTGGGAGTCGGTGCAGCTCCCGCCCCACTGGTACGGGGTGTCGAGCTGGCCCAAGGCCCAGCGGATCGCCGTCTGCACCGCCCGGGGAGCATCAACGGGGATCTTGTACTCGGTCGGCACCGCGCCGGGCGGGATCGTTCCGAAGTCGGTCCCGTCCCCGTCCGCCGCACAACCACCCGCGGCATCGGCCGATGGGGTGTCGGGGCTGGCAGACCCGGAAGGCGAAGGGGAAGGTGCGTCGCCGTCGGTCTTCGAGAGTAGGGGCGCGATGGCCTTCTGCAAGGCGGTGGCGAGCGGTTCCCACTTGGCGTAAGCCTCGGGGAAGCCCGACCTCTGCACCGCCTGCGCGGCCTGGGTGACCGACAGCGACTGCCAGCCCGACACCTTCTCCAACGCCTCGTAGAACCTGGTCGAGGAGTACACCGGGTCTAGGATCTCCTCGGCGCTGCCCCAGCCCTGCGAGGGGCGCTGCTGGAACAGGCCCAGCGAGTCACGGTCGCCGTAGGTCAGGTTGCGTAGGCCGCTTTCCTGTAGGGCCGTGGCCAGGGCCACGACCTGTCCGCGGGCGGGGATGTTCATCGCGACGCCGGTGGCCTGGATCGCCTTCGCGTGGGGCACCTGCTCGGCCGGGTCATCCAAACCCGGTACGGACACCGCCCCCGTGCTGCCACCGTCGAGGATCTCCTTCACCTGCGCGGAGACAGCCGAACTGTCCACGTCTGGTGTGGTGTCCGTGCTGGAGCACGAGGCGGTGGCGGTGCCGGCACCGATGGCCAGAATCGGCACGATCAGCAGGAGCGGACCACACGCGAAGAGCCCCAGGACGGCCCCGGTGGTCTTCTTCACCGCCTCCGCCTCGCTGGGCGCAGGTAGCAGCCGGGCAACGGTGCCGGGGCGGCGGGCGGGGGTATCCGGGCATGCTGCATGACAGCGGCTCCTTACGGGTTCGTAGGAGGCGGGGGGGGGGGGGGGGGGGGGGGGGGGGCGGCCGCCCCCCCCGCCCCCCCCCCCCCCCCAC
>NZ_JBEHZD010000639.1:0-3953 GCF_040240285.1 Streptomyces sp. HSW2009
AACTTGCCGCCCTCCCACAGGTCACGCTCGTCGATGATGACCTTGCCGCCCTCGGCCACCAGCTTGGACGCGGTGCCCCCCCCCCCCCCCCCCCCGGCGGGCCCCCCCGGCGGGCCCCCGGCCCCCCGCGGGCCCCCCGCCCCGCGGCGGGGCGGGGCGACTCCCGACGGCCGGTGTGCGACTCCCGCCCCGCCGGCCCCGGCTACAGTCCGACTGACGGCCGTACGCCATCGATCCGTACGGCGCCACCGGCGGACGGCGCACCACCCCCCGCCCCGTCACCACCCCACCAGCCCCCGCGACAAGGACGCCACCATGGACCTGGAGCAGCTCGACTGGCAGCCCGCCGTCCCCGAGGGCGAGAACCCGCCGGAGTACCTGGAGGTGGCCGCGGGACCTGACGGCCGGATCTACCTCAGGGAGAGCCGCAACCGCGACGAGGTGGTCATCACCACCCCGCCGAAGTGGGAGGCGTTCATCAAGGGGGTCAAGGCCGGGGAGTTCGACGGCTTCGTGGAGTGAGGGCACGGCCGTGGCTGAGGGCATGGCCGCTGGGAGCACGCCGCCGCGGCGGTCGACGGCTCCCTGGGAGCGCCGCGGCCGTACGGCACCCGCCGGCGTACGGCACCGGCCAGAACTGGCGAGCGGCCCCGTACGAGTGACACAGAACGAGCCACGGTTCGCGACGGCGCTCCCCCGAACCACCGCCACCGATCAGGTCCGTACCAGGCCGGCAGCGGAACGTGACGGAACCTCACGACACGCGCAGCAGAGCGTGACGAGAACCGAACCCGCCGGCGCCTCGTCTCACTCACTGCACATGGCTTGATCGCAGGTCAGAGCGGCAGTGGCCGGATCAGATGCAAGATCCGCCAAGAAATGCCGCCAAATCGACATGCGACAGTGGCAACTTCAGCGAAGATAGGGAATGACCCGTGCCGTGCGGCAACGGGCACACAACAACCCATAAGGGGCGGTGAGTTCACATGTACCTGGCAGCCGAAAAAGGCGACATCACCACCATCATCGGCGGAATCGCCCCCGACTGGGGGCCTTTCGGAAGCTTGGGTAACGAAGCGCGCATCATGATCGAGGTCGTGATGGCCGTATCCATTCTGCTGTGCCTCGGCATCGCCATCTGGGGCGCGGCCAAGCAGCGCATCGGCGCGACGGCCCTGCGTGACACGTTCAGCGCCGAACAGGGCAAGGGCCTGATCGTCGCGGGCCTGACCGGCGTCTTCATCATCGGCTCGCTCGGCACGCTCTTCACCATCGTGTACGGCATGGCCGTCTAGCCCCTCGCTCCACCCGTGCAGCGCCACGCGCGCCGCACGCCAGCGCGCGTCGGACCGCCACCGAGTCCGCACGCCGCGAAGGCCCACCCGTCCTCCCCCGCCCACCACCGTCCCGACCGACCACCGTTCACCCTTCCCTCCCCACGAGGCCGCTCGCTGATGCCGACCCCTCCGGGCCACTCGGACCGCCGGCCGCGTCCACCGCGGCGCGGGCGGAACGGGCGGCCGGCCCGTCGCGCCGGCACCACCCCGCCCCTCCCATCCCCCCGGTCCCGCTGCTGAGGTTGTGTCAGCTTGATGTGCACCCACACCCCCGCCCCCGCGCGCCGTCGCGCGCCGCTACCGTCGTACCAGGGCGGCACCAGAGCGCCGGCGAGCGAGCCGCCGCTCGCCCCGGCGTCGTCCGGCCGGGCGGCGCCGCCCAGAGCGGAACCGGCCGGGGCGGCCCGCACGGCAGCGACCGGGCACACGGGCGAAGGGGCGGACGCACAGTGAGTCCCAGCGGCGACGACTACGACCCCTACGGCGGGGACCACGGCGACGGGCGGCTGACCCGCACCCGGCTCCCCCCCCGCGCCCGCGGCGCCTTCGGCGGTGGGCCGCGCCCCCCCCCCCCCCCGGCCCCCGCGGGGGCCCGGCGCGCGGTGGGGGGGGGCGCGGGCCCCCCCGCCCCACCCCCAAACCGAGCCGCAGCCTGCTCACCGTGATCACCGTGGTCGTCCTGCTCGTCGCGGCCATCGCCTTCGCCAACCGGGGCGGCGGAGGCGACGACTCCTCGAACGACGGCGGAAGCAAGTCCTCCCGCGACAAGAACGAAGCGGCCCAGCCCACCGCCCCCACCGGCCAACGCCCCGTCAGCGGCAAGGACACCACCACGGGCATCGCCACCGGCTTCCCCCGCACGGAACAGGGGGCACAGAGCGCTGCGGCGAACTATGCGGTGGCTTTGGGGTCGGTGGAGATGTTCAAGAGCGATGAGCGACAGAAGATCGTGCCGCTGATCTTCACTCCCGCCGCGAGCTCACGCATGCTTCCCGAGTTGGACAAGGCGTACTCCGAGAGCGCCCTGATCGGCCTCGGACTCGACAAGAACGGCAACGCGCCCAAGGGCCAGACCTACGTCTCACGCACCGCGCCGGTCGGCACCAAGGTCGTCGCGTACTCCAACACGGCCGCCACGGTCGAAGTCTGGTGCACCGGAGTGTTCGGCATCGCCGGCGAAGGTTCACGGACACCGGTCGCCAATGACTGGTTCACCACGACGATCAAGCTGCGTTGGACAGGCCAGGACTGGAAGACCGAGAGCTACTCCCAGAAGAACGGTCCGGCACCGGTCAATGCGGACCGCACCGCGGCTACCGCCGAGGAGATCACCAAGGCGGTCGAGCAGTATGGAGGGTTCACGTATGCCCGGTAGCTCCCGCCGACGCGCCGTCTCCAGCGTTGTCGGAATGTTGGCCGCGCTACAAGCCGCCGCGTTCTTCCTCGCCTCGCGTGTGACGGCTGCTCCCTCACCGAGCCCTTCGCCAAGCCATGAACGCAACTGCGACTTCCTGCACGGCACCGTCAAAGAGAACTGCGAGAAGAACAAGAACGGGGGAGGGTCAGGCGGCCCGCCTGACACAACGTCCCCCATCGACCCCGCAGTCTCCCTAGCCCGCTCCTGCGCCAAAGCCGCCTCCTGGCTGGTCGGCAAGTTGTCCGACATGGTCAACGAGACGGCCGGGGTGGACTTCACCAACGAGACGTTCCTGCGGCAGTACGCCATCGTCTTCGCCGCCTCCACCGTGCTCACCCTGCTGCTGTGGCTGCTGGCCGTCGCCAAGCGGGCGATCCGTGGGGTGCCGTTCATGGAGGCCATCACCGAGGCCATCGGCTTCCTCTGGCTCACCGTGTTGGCCTCGGCCTTCACCCCGCTGGTGCTGTACACCGTCGTCTCAGCCACCGATGCCGTCACCGAGGTGATCGCCTCGGGTACGGGGGCCGACAACGACGCGTTCTTCGGGTCGTTCGCCGATGCGCTGAAGAAGGACGAGGACATCGGCGGCGGGCCGATCATGCTCATCGTCGTCTCGCTGGTGACCATCCTCGCCTCCGGCGTGCTCTGCCTCGAACTCGTCATCCGCGCCGCCCTGCTCTACGTCGGCGCGCTGCTCGGCACCGCCGTCTACGCGGGACTGGTCGACAAGAACATGTGGGGCCACGTCCGCCGCTGGGCCGGCCTCATGATCGCGGTCATCCTCGTCAAGCCGGTGATCATCATCGTGCTCGGGCTGGCCGGGGCGCTCTCCGGGGACGAGGGGCCCGACGCGTTCTCCGCGGTCGTCTCGGGCCTGTCGATCATCATCCTGGCCATCTTCGCCAGCGCCATGATCTACCGCTTCGTACCCGGCTTCGGCGACGAGATCATCAGCAGCCGCAACGCCAGCAACGACGCCGCCTCCCGGCAGGCCGCCGCGATCGTCAGCTCCCCGGCCGCCCTGGTCAAGCAGGGCATGAACGCCCACAGCAACCGGGCCGTTGGCGCCCCGGCCGGCGGTGGCGACGGCGGGGGGGGCGGCGCCCCCCCCCCCCCCCCCCCAGGACTCAGTCGGCCCAACTCGGGCCGCTAGCAATGCTTGTTGAGTTGGTGGCTGGTCAGCCGGCCATCCGCCGGGC
>NZ_JBEHZD010000064.1:0-22171 GCF_040240285.1 Streptomyces sp. HSW2009
GGGGGGGGGGGCGCGGGGGGGGGGGGGGTGTCGGGGGGGGGGGGGGGGGGGGGGCGGGCCCCGCGGGGGGGGGGGCGCCCGGCGGGGGGGCGGCCCCGCCGGGGGCGGCCCCGCCGGGGGCGGCTGGGCCGGGAGCGGCCCCGCCAGAAGTAGCCGGGCTGGGGGCGACCCCGCCAGGAGTAGCCGGGCTGGGAGTGGCCCCACCGGGAGTGACCGGACCGGGAGTGGCCGGGCTAGGAGTGGCCGGGCCGTCAGCCACGGCGGGCTCAGCCACAGACGCGCCACGAGCCCCACCGTTCCCAGAAGCCGACGCCCCACCACCCGAACCAGCCCCACCAGGCGCAGCCAGAGACCTGCCACCAGCCCCACCACCCCCGGTAGCTGACGCCCCACCGGGCACAACCGGCGACGCCCCGCGCCCCCCTCCCCCCGACCCGACCCGCTCCAACGGCTCCTCCGCCGACTCCACCACCTCCGCGAGCAGCGCCATCAGCCGCAACGCGGAGCGGCGGGCAGCACCGTGCAGGACGGGCCCGGTCGCCGGCACCTCAAGGACCTCCATCGCCTCGGCCGGCAGCCGTACCGGCTTGCCCCAGCGGATCGCGTGCGCCACCGCGTCGAGCACGGTGGCCGCCGCGGCCAGCAGGGCGCGTACGCGGTCCCGTTCGGGCCCGGTGGCCGGGGCGCCGACCACCGGATCGGCGAGCGAGGCGAGCACCGGCCGCAGCCGCTCGGCCAGCGCCCGGTAGCCGCGCAGTCCGCTGGGCCGGCGGCGGGCCTGTCGGGGCGTGAGCGAGGCGGCGTGCCGGGCGTTCATCAGCGGCTGCGGGTCGAAGGGCGCCACCGGGTCATCGCGCAGCCGGCGCGCGTAGTCCGCCTCGGCGGCGAACGCGTCGGCCAGCGCGTCGCGCTGCGCGCCCCACGGCCGGATCGGCACCAGCACGATGAGCACCGCCTGCACCAGCCCGCCGAAGGCGATCAGCACGGCGTGTTCGAGGGCGCCGAGCAGCGAGGTGGGCAGCGTGACCGTGATCAGCATGACGGCCACCATCTGGGTGGCGACCAGCCCGGAGACCGGCCCGACCGCCCACGCCATGCCGGCCAGCAGCGACCAGAGCGCGAGCAGCAGGACGAACGGCAGCGGGTGGGCGGCAGCCGCGTACCCGAGGAACGTGCTGACGGCGAGCCCGGCCGCGGCGGCGAGCGCCAGTACCGGCCGGGGCCGCCAACTGCGCTGGAAGGTCGCCACGCCGGAGGCGAACGCGCCGAACGCGGAGGCGACCGCGAGCGGCGGCGAGCCGAGCCACAGGATCAGCCCGATGACGATGGCGACCCCGCCCGCGCCGCGCAGCGCCACCAGCGGTTCAAGCCGGGTGCGCTCGATGGTCAGGCCGGTGCGGGCGGTCTCCTTGAAGGCGCGCAACCAGGTCATACGGCGAGAATACGGCGCTGATCATGGCAAATGCGGGCGGGGTGGCGGGGCGAGGGCGCGGCGACCGCGCTCCGGCCCGCGCAGCACACCCGCCGCCCCGGCCCGCACATCGACCCCGCCGCCCCGCCCGCCCGTGGGGGGGGCGGCCCCCCCCCCCCCCCCCCCCCCCCCCCCCCCCCCCCCCCCGCGGGCGCCCCCCCCCCCACCACGCACGGCACACGCCGCATGGCTGCCCACCGCTCAGGGGGGGGGGCTGGCGTTCAAGGGGCTGGCGCTCAGGCGTCCGGCGCCTGGCAACTGATCTCGGTCAGCTTCATCGGCTTGCTGGCGTCAAGACCCACGTACGCGGTGAAGACCTGGGTGTCCTGGCCCTCGCCCCAGTGCGTGGTGACCGGCGCCCAGCCCACACCCGCCGAAGCGGCGGTGGTGACGGGCCCGATCTCGATGTCCTCGGGCGTGTTCTGGGCACAGAGCAACAGGTCGTAGTCCGGGGTCTGGGCGGCCTTCTCCTTCAGTTCCTCGGTGACCAGGTGTTCGCGCTCCCAGGCGCTGGGCCCGTGGTGACCGTAGAAGGACTTCAGGAAGTGGCGGACCTGCTTCGCGTCGTACTGCTTGCCGCCCGGGTCGACGCTGGACGGCCGGTCCGCTGCGGCCGACGCCGGGCCGGCGAAGCCGAGGCCGAGCCCGGCGGTGGCGAGCAGCCCGGCGGCGAGCAGGGCGGTGCGCCGCGGGCGGCGTGAAGTGCGCATCATGGTGATCCCCTCCAAGGAGAGTTTTGTACCGATTAGCGCGCCTATGTGGCGTTACTAGAAGAGACACGGGGGACGCGCGAAAGGTTGCACCCCGGGGTGAACCGATCCCCCGACCGGCGAGGCCCGGGCCGGCCGGGCCCACCCGGACCAGCGCCGCCCCGGCCGCGGCCAGGCATGCGAACGGGCCCGGCCGGCAACCGCCGCACCGGGCCCGCGGCCCATCACTACTGGCCGCGACCGGTTGCTACGGGTCTCCACCGGTCACGACCCGGCCCCTACCGGACGGCGACGAGTCCGGTGATCGACGGGTTGAGCCGGTCGTGGTAGCGGAAGACGCCGCGCACCGGGAAGGTCCGCCGGAAGCTCTGCCCCGGGGTGAGCACCCCGCTGTCCCAGCCGAGCCCGTCGGACGAGGTGACGGTGTGGTCGAAGCGGTCGTTGTTGGTCCAGCGGACGGTGTCACCCCGTCTGATGGTGACGTCCTGCGGTACGAACCGGCCGTCCTCGATGATCACGATCACCTCGGCGGCGGGCCGGACCGCGGTGGAGGCGGCGGCCGACGGCTGCTGGAGCAGCAGCCCGAGCGAGAGTGCCGCCAGCAGGGCGGCGATCAGCCGGAACAGCGGGGCGGCGGGCACGGCGAGGGCTGCGGTTACGGAGCGTACGGCGGGGGCGGACGGGTCAGCGGAGGCGGCGGGGGCGGCGGGGCCAGTCGGGTCGGCGAGTACGGTGCGGCGTTTCATGAGCGGCCTTTCGTCGGCTTCGCGGCGCTTGCACAAGGCCCCGACCCGCGCACCCGTGCCAGACCGTGCAGCCCGTGCGCGAAGGCCGACGCCACTTCGCCTAACGCCTCCCCCGGCCCCGCCAGTACGGCCCCTCACCCGGACGCGCCGCCGACGCCGCCCACGTCCGCGGTCGCCCCCGCACCGACCCGGGGCGCACCCGAGCGCGGTACGGGCCACGCGGCCCCGCCGTACGGGGTCGCCCCACCGCGACCCCCGGGCGCGCGACGTCCGCCGTACGGGGCGCGCGCCGCACGAGGAGGGTGCGACGGACGGCGGTGTACGGCGGACGGGACGTGCGGCCGGCCGGGCGCGCGGCGGGGCTCCGTGCCTGATCGGCCGAACGAGCCTGCCCAGCCCGCCCAACCCGCCTAACCCACCGGGACGAACTTGCTGGTCACGTTGCCGACGTGGTCGGGCTCCCGCACCACGTCCAGGTGCAGCTCCGGCTTGCCCTCGGAGAAGTCCAGTTGCGACAGCTCGACCCACACCACGTTGGGGCTCGTGGTGGACTCGTAGAAGTACCGGCCTTCGGTGAGGTCGGCGACGGTGCGCCAGCGCGTGGTCGAGATGTTCGGCCGCACCTCGTCCGCGGTGCCGAACGGAGCGGAGGCGTTCCGGACCACGCTGAACATGTACGCCGCCGCTTCGCGCGCGTCCGAGGTGCTCGGAAGCTGCGCGGAGTAGTACGCGGCGCGGGCGAAGCGGTCCGGCGAGTCGACGCCGCCCGGCAACGGCTGATCGCCGCCGAGCCCTTCGTACCGCTTCTTGAGCTCCAACTGCTCTTCGTACCAAGGGGAGTTCGCCATCACGGTGTACTCCTTGCTCTTGTGGACGACGGACTTGCCGTCACGGAACTCGATGATGGCCGAGTTGCCGTCCTTGTCCGCGAGCGCGAGGTGACCGGTGCCCGGCTTCTCGCCGAGGTCCTTCGTGATGAGCTGTACGTTGTCGTTCTCGATCTTCGCCACCGCGTCGTCCACGTTGTCGAAGCAGTCGAGCAGGCACTGGATCGCCCAGAACAGCTCAAGCCCGGGGCGCGAGGGGTCGCGCTCGCCGTACTCCGCCTCGGCGAGGTAGAGCCCGCAGACCTCAAGCCCCGCCTCGTTGATGCCGTCGACGGCCGCCTCCCGGTACATGAGCGAGACGACGCTGCCGAACCGTGAGGTCCAGGTGAAGTTGCCCGGGGCCGTGGGCGAGCTGGGCAGGCTCTGGCGCTCCACACCACGCGGGCGCACGGCCAGGATGGTGTCCGTGTCCTGGTACCAGTCCATGCTCCGGCCGACCAGCACGTTGCCCTGGGCGGGGCCGCCTTGCGCCATACGGGAATGGCCCTGTGACGACCATAGGATTCGTGTACACATGCCGCGGATTATGGGCACCGTGGTGGCAGTTTTGAGAGGTGCTCCGGCCGGCGTTCACCCCATCGAGTACTCGCCGCCGCGGACGCGCCCCGTGGGCCCCGAACGTGCCGTATGCCGCGCCACTTGCCGTACGCGCCGGGCGCCTGCACGGCAGGGCTCGTACGGCCGGGCTCGTACGGCTGGCCTCGTACGAGCGGGCCACTCTCGATCCGGGGCCCGCGGTCCGGCCCGTCCGGACGACCGCCCCGACCGATCGCCCGGCGCACCACGGGGCGGGGGCGCACCGCGGCCCGGCGTACGGGGCGGCCCCGCCGCGCGACGGGCGGCGCGCGGGCCCACCCACCGAACCGCACCGCACCGCACCGCACCGCAAAGCACCGCTAACCGAGGACGAACGGCGGCAGCTTGGCGACCGCAGCCGCCAACGCGACGCTGAGGGTGCGCTCATCCGCGAGGTCGTCGACGGAGGCCCACCGCCGCCGGTGCCGGTAGACGTGCGCGCAGGGGCTCGCCCCGCCGTCGGCCACGTCCGCGTCCGCGCCCGTCACCCACCCCCCGTCCACGACGATGACCAGCCGCTCCGCCGCGTCCGGCGTGTCCGAAAGCTGGTCGACGGCGAGTACGCGATGGCTGTTGGGCAGGGTCAGCCCGATGGCGTGGGCGATGCGCCCGGCGGCCTCCATCACCCGCTCCCCGACCCGCAGCCCGGTACTGGGCGCCCGCCACGCGCCCGACCCGTCGTGCACCTGGAGTACCTGCGGCCACCCGTCCACCACCTCGCCCGGCGCGTCGGCGTCCACCGGCTGCCACACCAGCAACGTCACGCACACCTCGTGCGCGTCTTCCCTCACGAGGCACCGCCGGCCAGGCTCGTACGGACGGCCGCCGGGGTGAGCCCGCAGTCGTCGGGCGCCTTCCCGTTGGTGGTCATGACGCCGGCGCCGTCACCCCCGTCGCACCAGAAGAAACTGCCGGGCCCGGCGAAGGCGTCGAGCGCGAGTTGTACGCGGCGCGGGTTGGGCCGCAACACGGTGGCGCCGCGGGCGTCGCGGTCGAACAGGGCTTCCTCGTAAGCGAGTTGGAACTCGATGTCGGTGGCGTCCGCCCACTCACATGTCGGCTCGTCACGCCAGGCGCGAGTGAGAAAGAACCGCAGAACGACGCCGCAGACGGCCCGTACGGCGTGCTCCCCGGTCAACACACGGGCCCGCGTCCCGAGCCGCGCGGCGACGGCAAGCACCCGGGGCTCACCGCCACCCACCGGCGCCGCCCCGCCCCCGCACTCCCCCCTCACGACCGCCCCTCGCGCCCCGACACCGACGCTGCCCCCTCCTGCCGGTGCCGCGGGCAACGGCACGGCGCCCAGGCGGTGGAGCAGAGCTGCGCCTCGAACTCGCTCCGGGTGAGGGATTCGGGGTCGATGCGGATGGTGGTGGGGGCGGCGAGGGGGATGGGCGGCTCACCGGGACGTTGGCGGTAGACCTTGAGGGTCATGGTGTGTTGCATGCAACGACTCGTTCCGGACGGGGACGACGAACACCCGGGCGGCGCTCCGCGTCGGGCATCGACCTCAATCACCGGTTGTGATCAGGCACTTACAGAGTTCTCCCGTCGGGGCTACGATCGCAACGAATGACCCGTTCCGGCCACAGCCGACCCACGGCCGTGACGGAGAAAGTTCTGACACACACCGAAAGGGGTCCCCATGGCACGTCGGGGACGCGGAGTTGATAGGGACGCGGGCGCGTCTCCATCACCGCCTGGAAGCGAACTCGCCGTAACGGCCGCACAGTTGTTCGGGCGCTTCATAAAGCAGAGCCGCGAACGCGCGGGACGGACGCAAGCCGAACTCGGCGAAATCGCCCATCTGGATCGCTCCATGGTCGCGAAGATCGAAGCCGGCGAACGCGTACCCGACAAGCGGCAGGTCGTAGCGTGGGAAGAGCTCCTGGAAGTCGGCGATGAGCTGTCGGATCTGTGGCGTGAAGTCGACTGGTATCCGGCTATTCCACGACGTGACTGGTTCGAGCGGCGCATTCAAATGGAGCGGGAAGCGACTGCGCTACGCACCTATCAGAACCAGTACGTTCCGGGACTGATGCAAACGGAGGCATACGCGCGCGCCGTCTATGCGCAAGCGGTGAGGCGCCCCGACAACCTCAAGCGCTGCATCGAGGCCCGACTTCAGAGACAAGATCGCTTCCTCAGGCAGTGCCCCGAAAGCCCGCTACTTTCCGCCATCTTGACTGAAGAATCCCTCCGCACAGTCATGGGTGGGCCAGAGGTCATGGCTGAACAGTGCGCGCACCTCGTACGCCTCACTGAGCTGGCAAATTTCATCATTCAGGTCGTTCCGTCGGACTGCCCGACAGTGGTGCGTCCGATCACAGCAATGTCCATTATCTCGATGCCAAACGGCCGAGATTGGGTCTACTCAGAATCGGTTGATTCCGGCCACTTTGTCAATGATCCTGCCCAGGTCCAGGAATTGACGCTCCTCTATGCTCGACTGGCAGCGGACGCCCTCTCAACGGCTGAGTCCGCTCAGTTCATCCGGAACGTGATGGAGGGATTTCAGTGACCGCTGAACCCACTTCGGCGAAGTGGTTCAAGAGCAGCTACAGCGGCTACCAAGGCGACTGCATCGAGGTCGGAGCCGGTGTCCCGAGCACCGTCCCGGTCCGCGACAGTAAGGACCCGCACGGCCCGACCCTCACCTTCGAACCGGCTGCCTGGACCGCGTTCGTCACGGGCGTGAAGGCTGGCGACTTCGACGCCTAACCCCGACTTCGCACGACAGAGCCCCCGACCACGCGGCAAGTGGTCGGGGGCTCATCGGCGACCTAGCGCAATCGCCGAGGGTTGCACCAGAGTTGAGTAACCCAACCCTGAAAGGTTGCGATCCCATGGCAGAACAGTGGATCAAGAGCAGCTACAGCGGCGTCGAAGCGAACGCCTGCCTGGAGTGGGCGCCCCTCCGCATCTCCACGACGGGCAAGGTGCCGGTCCGCGACAGCAAGGAGCCGAGCGGCCCGACCCTCGCCTTCGCACCGGCCGCGTGGGCCACATTCATCACGGCCGTCAAGGCGAACGACTTCCAAGCCTGACAGCAGGCCGCACGACAGGCGCCGACCGATCACCGACATGGCTCGGGGACCTCGACGCCCTAGCTCAACTGAAAGCCTAGATAGCAGAGTTGAGAATCTCACCTCAAGGAGGTTGCGGCCCATGACCGAACGGTGGATCAAGAGCAGTCACAGCGGCACCCAGGGCGACTGCGTTGAGGTCGACACTGGCGTGCCGGACAGCGTCCCCGTCCGCGACAGCAAGAAGCCGCACGGCCCGATCCTCACCTTCGAACCGGCCACCTGGAACACGTTCCTCACGAGCGTGAAGGTCGGCGACTTCGACGCCTGACGGCCGCTTCGTACGACGGCACCCGAACATTCGCCGACAGGGTCGGCGCCTTAACGATCCAGCCCGGCTGAACACCGATGCCGCCAGAGTTGAACCTCGGACCAGAAAGGTTGCGACCATGACCGAGCGGTGGATCAAAAGCAGCTACAGCGGCAACAACGGCGGCGACTGCATTGAGATCGACGCCGGCGCGCCGGCCAGCGTCCCCGTCCGCGACAGCAAAGACCCGAGCGGCCCAGCGCTCACCTTCCAACAGGCCACCTGGACCGCGTTCCTCACGGCCGTCAAAGCGGGCGACCTCCAGGGCTGACACCCACTTCGTACGACGGAGCCCCCGACCACGCGGCAAATGGTCGGGGGCTCTGCCCGGTCCGTCAGGCGGGGGCGTCGGGGGTTACTTGACCGCCTCAATGACCAGCGTCGGCGGGTGGTCGATGTAGCGCTGCCAGTACTCCTCCCCGTACTGGGCGATCCCCTCCTCCGAGATCTGCCACGACGGCCAGCGCACCTGCGTGAAACCGGCCTCGCGCAACGCGGACTCGTACGTGCTGGCCAGCCACAGGTAGAACTCGATGTCGACCGGGCGCCCACCCATCGTCGTGTGCGCGCGCACCTTCGACCCCTCGGCGCGGGGTCGGGGCACGGTGGCCGTGATGCCGAACGGGCCGTAGTAGTCGGGTTCATCGGCCATGTCGTAGTTGGCGCAGTTGGTCACCAGGCGCCCGCCCGGCCGCAGCGCCCGGCTGGCGGTGCGACACATGGCCACCAACTCGTCCCTGCTGGCGCTGTAATGCAGCACGTTGACGCCGGTGACGAGGTCGAAGGCGGCCGGCTCGATGTCCTCGTGGGCCTGGGACACGTCGCCGACGTGGTAGACGATGCCGAGGAGTTCGTCCGCTTCGCGCTCGCGGGCCGTCTCCACCATGGCCGCGGAGATCTCCAGCCCCACCACCCGGCCGGCCCCCGCCCGCTTGATCCGCCGGGTCCAAATCCCCGTACCCGCACCGAGATCCAACACGTCGAGCCCGCTCACGTCCCCCATCACCGCACGGAAGGTGGGTTCCTCCGCGTGCCGCGCATAGGTGAGAACGTTCAAGGTGTCGTCATACACTTCGGCCGTCTCGTCGTACTGCGTACTTCCCACTCCACACCATCCCGCACTCTCGGCAGTCACTCGCTTACCTTGCGTATGGGTGCCCGTGCATCGCGCGGCCTACGCGAGGCGCAGGGCGCACCACTCACGCGCGTGGGCGTAACCGCGGGCGGGCGCGAACGGGCAAGGGCGCGGGCGCGGACGGACGCATACGGCATGGGCGCGAGCGCCGCGGGAGCGGGGTGCTCCGATCGGGCCATCGACATGTCAGGCAGATGCGGGCCCGTACGCGATCCCCGATCCCCCGATCCTTCGGCGATGCCCTCTGGGAGTATGAGCGGGGGGCGGGCCTCGCGTTTGGGCAAGCATGTGCAAAGCCGCTCTGGCGCCGCTACTCAGGAAGGGTGAGCCCTGCGCGAGCGGGGGTGGTCCGACCGGGGTCGTGGTCTCCGTCGCCCCGTAGGCGTGAGCCCTGCGCGAGCGGGGGTGATCCGTATTGGGAAGCGTGACCAGCGCACATCACGAGGTGAGCCCCGCGCGAGCGGGGGTGTTCCGCTGATCACGCGTACGAGCATTGGTTCTCCAGGGTGGTCCCCGCGCGAGATGCCATCAGACTGGCGCCGGCCCGTACCCACCGATCACCCCGCGACACCACCACACCCCTGAGATCATGGGCAGATGACGAACCCTACCCATGGTCAAGAACGCGCAAAGCCGATCTAACGTTGCAGCTCAGGAAGGGTGGTCCCCGCGCGAGCGGGGGTGTTCCGTGTGCGTCTCGATTTCCTGCGTGCCGCACAGGGTGGTCCCCGCGCGAGCGGGGGTGTTCCGGTCACCTACCGATCCGCGACGGTCATCAGCGCGTGGGCCCCGCGCGAGCGGGGGTGGTCCGCGGTTGAGCTTGGCCGGCCAGGTCTTGCCGGTGTGGTCCCCGCGCGAGCAAGGGTGTTCCGGCGACCCTGCTCCTCGACGCGCTCCTGGAGGCGTGGTCCCCGCGCGAGCGGGGGTGTTCCGCAGAGCACCGCGGCCAAGAGGGCCCGCGCTGCGTGAGCCCCGCGCGAGCGGGGGTGTTCCGTCGAAGGGGCAGCAGAAGCCCTGCGCCCCGTCGTGGTCCCCGCGCGAGCGGGGGTGTTCCGTTGCGGTTGCACGAGGTGGGGCCGACGTTGGTGTGAGCCCCGCGCGAGCGGGGGTGTTCCGGCGCCGGGATGAGCGTGAACGACCCGTACGACGTGGTCCCCGCGCGAGCGGGGGTGTTCCGTACGGCGCGCTGGGCGCGATGCGCCTGTCTTGGTGGGCCCCGCGCGAGCGGGGGTGTTCCGGACGGGGACCGGCTCCCGTCCGTACGGCAGATGTGGGCCCCGCGCGAGCGGGGGTGTTCCGGCCCGCTCGTGCTTCCCAGGGCTGGCTACTTCGTGGTCCCCGCGCGAGCGGGGGTGTTCCGACGCCATCACCTCCGAGGAGAAGACGTGACCAGTGGTCCCCGCGCGAGCGGGGGTGTTCCGGACGCGAAGCCGCCGAGGATGCGGCGCTTCTCGTGGTCCCCGCGCGAGCGGGGGTGTTCCGGAGCCCTCCCGTGGACCACGATCGCCCTGCCCGTGGTCCCCGCGCGAGCGGGGGTGGTCCGTCGAGCTGTACCGCGTCGTCGATCGTCTCGTTGTGGTCCCCGCGCGAGCGGGGGTGGTCCGGGAGGGGCCTGGCCCGGGCGGGGTGTCCTGGTGTGGTCCCCGCACGAGCGGGGGTGTCCCCATCAAACGAGGCGCCAGGCACCAGCCGTCACACCCACCACGAGTCGGACGGATCGTCCAGCCAAGCCCGCTGACCCGCCGGCGTGACCGTCAGGCCGAAGCGGTCGATGCCCGGGCCGCCCTCTCCGGCCCACCACGCGTGCGCGGCCTCCACCTCGTCCCACAGGCGGCGGGGGCCGGACTGGTGGACGGTTGCGGCGGGCGGTTCGGCTCCGGCCTCGGTTCCGCGGAACGTCACCGCAGCCCAGGAGGGGCCGTTCAGGTCGAAGAACCACGCCCGCGTCGTCGCCGCGTCCACGCGATTGACCACGTGCGCGCAGGCGGGGACGCGCAGGCCGATGGCGAAGCGTACGGCGTCGTAGCGGTCGCCCAGGTCAGCCGGCGTGAGATGGGTTGCGGTCACCTCGGCGGCGCCGGGGAAGCGGGGGACGTGGTCGCGGAAACGGTTCCAGTCCAGGCGTTGGTCACGCAGCTTCATGAACTCGACCATGCGCAGGAACGGGCCCGATGCGGTGCCGTCGGCGGCGACGGTCAGCCGGACCAGCGCATCCTGGTCGCTGAAGTGGGTGCCCCACGGGGCGAGCACGACGCCGCCGGGGCGCACCTGTTGCCGCCAGGCAGGCGGCACAACGCGTACGCCCGCGGTGGCGATCAGCCGGTCGTACGGAGCGGCCGGCGGCCAACCCGCCGCACCGTCCCCGCAGATGACCTCGGGCGCGAGACCGGCGCACCGCAACGCGTCGCGCGCTCGATCGGCCACCGCCGCGTCGATCTCGACGCTCACCACCCCGCTGCCGCCGCCCAGCCGTTGCGCGAGGAGGCCCGCGTTCCAGCCGGTGCCGGTACCGACTTCGAGCACTCGCATGCCATCGCGAACGTCCAGGTCACGCAACATGCCGGCGACGACGGACGGCATGCTGGCGGAACTGCTCGGCGTGTTCCCCGGCTCCGGGCCCGCGTGCTGGCCGTCGTCCCACTGGGTGACGATCGGTACGTTGGCATCGGCGGCCCGCTGCCAGGCCGCGGGGTCCTCGCGGCGGTCGACGGGGGTGCTGCGGCCGGTCGCCATGTCGTGCACCCAGACCAACTCGGGCAGAAAGGCCGCCCGCGGCACGGCCGCGAACGCCTCCGCCCAGTCGGCCGTGAGAACGCCAGCTTCGAGTAGCGTCCCCGCCAACTCCGCGCGTGGGCCGTCCTGTTCGGAATCAAACCTCACTTGCGATGCGTCCCGCCGCCGGGCGGCATCTTCCCGTCCGGAGGCGGCGGAGGCGGCGGCGTCCACGGCTGCCCGGGGTGACCGTCCCCTTCCTCACCCTCGCCCCCACCCTGCCCGTGCCCGGCGGCCCTGCTGACGTGTGTGCCCATCGCCCCCACTCCTCGTACGTGCCTCGACTGACGCTCCCGGCGACGCGTACCGCACGTACGTCGCTGGCGCCCGCCACCCAGCATGTCGACCGACGGGGCCACTGGCGCGGCGCTGGAGTGGACTTGTTGAAGCACTCGAAGCACTGAGCGCCCACACCGCACGCCAGGCGCGCCCCTCTTGTGGGGGTGGGGGTGGAGGGGGCGACTTGGTGCGTGGTTGTGTGTGAGTGGGGTGGGTTCGCACTGTGGGTTGGGTTGGTGTTGTGGGGTGGCCCCGCGCAGGCGGGGTTAATCCGACGAGACCCCCAACGCCCAGGATCACCTGGACACGCGCCCCGCGGGGCGGGGTGGGCCCCGGCTGCCCGAACCTTGCTCAGATTCGACGCTTCGGCCCCAGCCTCTGGAAGTATGAGCGGATGGCGAACCGCACTCGTGGTCAAGGAAGTGCAAAGCCGGTCTAACGTCGCAGCTCGGGAAGGGTGGGCCCCGCGCGAGCGGGGGTGTTCCGGCGGCAGCAGTGGAGTTGCTGCGGTCTGGGCGGTGGGCCCCGCGCGCGCGGGGGTGTTCCGTTCCAGAGCGAGACGCGTGAGCGGATGGTCCCGTGAGCCCCGCGCGAGCGGGGGTGTTCCGGATAATCCGCCGATGCCTGATGTGTTGCGCAAGTGAGCCCCGCGCGAGCGGGGGTGTTCCGACGAAAACCGCCCCCGTCCGTCCATCACGTGGTCCCCGCGCGAGCGGGGGTGTTCCACACTGCTCTGCCGTCGACCCGGTGATGCCGTAGTGGTCCCCGCGCGAGCGGGGGTGGTCCGCTGCTCCCCGCGCTGACCCCATTGGTGAAGGCGTGGTCCCCGCGCGAGCGGGGGTGGTCCGCGACCGCGAAGCGGCCCGCCTGGCACCCCCGGTGGTCCCCGCGCGAGCGGGGGGTCCTCTAGCCGCGGTCGCGTAGGAGGACACATGGGAGTGAGCCCGGTGTGAGCGGGGGTGTTCCGGGTGTCGCCAACGCCCACCGGGTCGCGATCCTGAGTTCCCCGCGCGAGCGGGGGTGTTCCGTCTAAACGAACCCACCAACGCTCGCTAAGCGCGTGAGCCCCGCACCAGCGGGGACTAAGCCCACCACATGCCAGCCCGACACACAGACCACCACCCCACGCACAGACCCGCACCCACCGCACTCCGTCCCGGCCGGCCAACAACCAGCATGGGGAGCGCTCCCGGCGGCTATCGTCCAACCAGCCTGGAGCGTCTCCCTGTGATCAGCGGTGGAGCAGCGATTAAGGGGCCACGGCGCGGCCCAAGAGGGTTCCGATGTGGCCAGGATGGGGCGCCCCGAGGATCTTCACATCGACCGCCTCGAATCCGGCCCGGGTCAGCAGACGCTCCCACACGGCCGGTCGATAGCTGTAGCGGTAGGTGAACATTGCTTTGCCGGCGAAGCCACCCTTGTACATGCCCTGCGGCCCGTACGCGCCGGGGATGGCAGGGGGTTGCGAGAAGACGAAGACACTGTGGGGATTGAGCCGCTGGCGGACGAGTGGGAACAGGCGGCTCGGGTCTGTGAACCAGGCGGCTCCAAAGATCGAATAGACGGCGTCGTACGTGTCTTCGTGCTCACTCAGGTACTCCAGGACTTCGGAGCACACGAACTCTGCGCCGGTGGCGGCCCACTTCGCGGTGGTCTTCTTGATCATTACGGGGGACAGATCTACCCCGCGAGCGGTAACGCCGAGTTGGGCGAGGCGGGCGAGTGCCCGGCCGGTGCCGCATCCGATTTCCAGGACGGAACGTGGGTTGCCGAGTAGGTCAGGACCGGGGCCGTGGCCCGCGTACTGGGTCCAGCAGAAGTTCGGCTCGGCTTCGTCATCGAAGGCAGAGGCCGCGTAGGCGTCCCATAGTTCTGCTTCAACGGCGATGTCGTGTCGTGCGGGCAAGGCGAGTCCTTCGGAGGGGTGGGCCGGCCGCTACCCCCACAGGACGAGGGCAGCGACCGGCTATGCGGTTCAGTGGCTGTCGGGGACCTTGTTGTCACACGGCGAGCAGTCTGTGCCATCGATGGCCCACAGTTCCTCGTCCACGTCGAAGCCGATGGACTTCAGAAAGTCGGCCGTACGCAGGCACAGCCCGTCGCGACGGCGCTCAACGAACGGGGCGTGGTGCTTGTAGCGGCCCTCGTTGTACACGTCGCAGAGCGCCCACCACACAGGCGTGTCGAGAATGAGCTGATGCACTCCGACGTCTACGAGCTTGCCGACGCCCAGATGGACTTCGGGGTGCTCCATGCAGCCAACGGTGTACATCACCGCGTTCCCGAGGATTCGCTCTGCCATGTCACGGACCATCGCGTGGTCACGGAGAAGCAGAGCGACTTCGCGCTCCCAGAGGGTCATGCCGCTGTCCAGCACGTTGATCGTCAAGTGCTTGACGTGGGGCTGGACGAAGTTGAGGAGTTCCTTCGGTTCCCGCGTGCGGGTGCTCGCGGGGCGGTCGAGCATGAGGGTCACGGGCTACTCCTTCGAAGACGAACCCGAAAAAGGACGTACTGACAACAGCTCCGGGCGGCGATAGCACGCACCAACCTGGTCGAGCGTCGTACGCGGAGTTCCGGGTGGTGACGTGATCAGCACCGTCGCGCGCTGTCACGATGGACAGGACAGTAGGGACTCGGAGTTATGGCCGTGGCGCAATGTTCTCGAATGTTCTCGTCATCCGGTCGAATGTTCCTGCTTGGTCTCGCGCGAGGGGGTGCGCTCCGTGGTGCAGGCCAGCCAGCGACCGCGATGCTGAGCTGACAAGGCCCCACACCAGGGAGGCGAACCGTGGCACGGCGACTGCGCTTCAATGGCACCGACAGCAGGAACGGCAACTGCCCCGCCGTTCATGAAGATCTTGACTCGGGTGAGATCCTCGTCCAGGGAACGCCCCTCACCGATCCCCAGGACATCAGCCAACTCCAGCACTTCGGTCCGGGGGACGTGGCGGTGGTCGTGCCACGTGAATTACTCGTCCATCACGGGCCCAAGGAGGTCACCCACGTGCCCACGCTGATCGACCAGGCGGAGTTCGGACAGCTCTTCACGACGTTCGAGCACTCGGCCTGGCACCTGGAGACCCGGCAGGGCTACGCGTCGGACCGGGAAGACCCCGGGTACGCCGAGTTCCTCGCAACAGGTACGACCCCGTACGACCTGGACAGCGAGTGGTGCGTGAACATTCGCCAGCAGACAACCGACGGCAAGTACGTGGGACGGGTACGCGTCGTCGATGACCCGCCGACCGATGGACAGTTGTTCCTGCTCGCCTACGCGGGATGCAACGCGGCCACCGGCGAGGACGTACGCAACCTCTGGCGCGAGGAAGCAAAGCAACTCCGACTGCCGGACGAAGACTTCTGGATCTTCGACAGTCGGCTGGTGGCCGTGCTGCGCTTCGATGACCAGGACGTCTTCCACGACGTGGAGGTCATCACCGAACCCGCCGAAGTCCTGCGGTACTGCCAGATCCGCGACGCCGCCGTGCACGGCTCCGTACCGTACGACGAGTTCGCGGCACGACTCGGCGCCGCCCGCTAACGAGCGAACCGGTGAGCACGGACTTCCAGCAGGCCAGGCGGGCCCTTGGGCTACGCCTGCGGGAACTGCGGCTGTCCGCTGCGGGAGGACGGCTCACCGGTACGCGGCTGGCCCAGCGGCTGGGCTGGCCGCACTCCAAGGTCTACAAGTTGGAGAACGGGCAGCAGACCGCCACCAGCGAAGACCTGCGCGCCTGGGCAGAAGGCATCGGCCGGCCGGAGGTCTTCGCCGAACTGGACGCCCGGCTCAAGGGGTTCGAATCCCACATCCGCTCCTGGCGCCGGCAGTTGGCCGCCGGCCACCGACCCGTCCAGGACAGATGGAACCTTGAGGTCGGGCGGTCTCAGGCCGTGCGCGTCTGGGAGGAGTCCGTGGTTCCCGGCATGCTCCAGACGGCCGATTACGCGCGGCATATCTTCCTGCGCTACGCCGACCTCCACGGCTCGGTGCGCGACACGGATGCCGCGGTCCGCGCCCGGATGCGGCGTCAGGAGTGGCTGTACGAAACGGGACGGAAGTTCCACGCGCTGGTATGGGAAGGGGCCCTCCACGCCCTGATCTGTCCCCCGCCCGTACTCACCAGCCAACTCGATCGTCTCGCCGGCGTCATCGGCATGGACACGGTGGAACTGGGGATCGTCCCGCTCTCCGCCCCGCTCAGGCTCCCACCCGCCAACGGCTTCTGCCTCCTGGACGACCGGCTCGTGGTCGCCGAGGACTGGCATGCGGAACTGTGGCTCGACGACGCTGACAGCGTGACGACGTACGCGCGCGTGTGGGCCACGCTCCGGGAGTCCGCCGTGTACGGCGCTGACGCACAGAAACTCATCGGCGCGGTGCGGCGGGCCGTACGTGCGCGCTGATGCTTTCGGTAGGGCGTGGTCGGGTTGGTGCGGCCCGTGTCCAGCGATCGTCCGGCGGCTCCGTCCCACCCCTGAGATCATGGGCGGGTGGCGAGCCCCGCTCTTGATCAAGCACGCGTAAAGCCGGTCTAACATTGCAGGTCAGGAAGGGTGAGCCCCGCGCGAGCGGGGGTGTTCCGGAGAGGCAGCGGCCCATCCCACGCGGCGCATCGTGAGCCCCGCGCGAGCGGGGGTGTTCCGCTGACGCGGTGGCTCGACGCCCAGTTCAACGCGTGAGCCCCGCGCGAGCGGGGGTGTTCCGTTCCTGGACTGGGTCACCCAGTGGGCGGAGCAGTGGTCCCCGCGCGAGCGGGGGTGTTCCGCCATGTCCACTCCAGGTGTGTGATGTGGTGCGGTGGTCCCCGCGCGAGCGAGGGTGTTCCGGGTCGTGTAATGGCGCTGCGGGTCATGTGGCTGTGGTCCCCGCGCGAGCGTGGGTGTTCCGGCCGCCCGCCGCCGGGCCGGTGAGGTGGCCATGTGGGCCCCGCGCGAGCTGGGGTGTTCCGTTCGAGATCCGGGGCCGCCTGGGCAGGTGAGCCCCGCAAGGACGGGCAGCCAGACCAACACCGGCGGCAGCTATCCCCCTGCGGCACGGGCGCCAACGATCCTGCCTACTCGGGCCGCTCGCCCAGCCTCACTCCGCCCCACCCAGAACCCGGTCAAGCGCCACCTTCGCCTCACGCGCCGGAAGGCCCGTAGCCTCGCGCCACGTCTTGATCGCCTGCATGCGGTCACCCGCCCGGGCTTGGGCCACTGCCAGACGTACGAACGCGGGGTGGCCCGGCAAAGAGGCAGGGAGGGGCCGGCCGCGGGGGTCGCCTTCGCGGCCACTGGGGTCGTGGGTGTCCAGGGCCGTGTGGAGAGAATGCAAGGGGGCGGACGCCGTGGGGGCGGCAGTGCGGGTTGCCGCGAGGTGCCAGCGGAACTCCGGAGGCTGCGGGCCCTCGCCCTCCAAACCGATGCCCAACAAGCCTGGATCATCGAGGAGTTGGCAGAGGTTGTAGATGACCTCGTGCTGCATCTCGCGCACCACGTCCGTCAGGTCATCGGGGTCCACACCACAAGCCAACACCCGGTGCAGGGCAGTGGCCTCCGCGTCGCCAGCAGGGCGCACAGACAGTGACGAGCCACCCACCGCAGACGACCCACCCAACGCCTCCGCAAGCCAGGGCGCAGGACCACCACCCGAGGCCCCGTCCTCAACGACCACCAGGCCCCACAGCGCGTCAAGAAACGCCTCACGGGCACGAAGCGGCCAGTCGTCGCCCGGGGCTGCGCTTGCGCTTGCACTATCGACCATGGACCCAGCCTGTCAGAGGCGGCGGGCGCCCCGGGCATACGCCCCTACCAGGGCCCGCGAGATGCCATCAGACTGGTGCCAGCCCGTATCCACCGATCGCTCCGCGCCACCGCCACAACCCCTGAGATCATGGACAGATGATGAGCCCTACCCATGGTCAAGGAAGTGCAAAGCCGGTCTAACGTTGCAGCTCAGGAAGGGTGGTCCCCGCGCGAGCGGGGGTGGTCCGTTACCCCGTCCGGCCGGGTGGCGTGGTGCCATGTGGTCCCCGCGCGAGCGGGGGTGGTCCGCGCGAGTCGACAGCCGTGGGTCTATTCGGCACGTGGTCCCCGCGCGAGCGGGGGTGGTCCGTCGGCTCCGGCATCAGCATGGTCAACGGCGTCGTGGTCCCCGCGCGAGCGGGGGTGGTCCGCCTCGCCCTACGTCTGGGCGCCGCCTCCCTGCGTGGTCCCCGCGCGAGCGGGGGTGGTCCGAGCCCGTCTCAGGTCTTCCGGGGGATCGATGAGTGGTCCCCGCGCGAGCGGGGGTGGTCCGCCGCAGGCGAAGCTCATGTCCGAGAACTCCGAGTGGTCCCCGCGCGAGCGGGGGTGGTCCGCTCACGGTGTCCGTCCCCGACAGCGGCAGCGGGTGGTCCCCGCGCGAGCGGGGGTGGTCCGAGCGGCATCATGCTCGCCATGGCGGAAGTGGTGTGGTCGCCGCGCGAGCGGGGGTGGTCCGCGGTCCACTGGGTGGTTGGGGCCGGGCTCTACGTGGCCCCCGCGCGAGCGGGGGTGTTCCGCGGGTGACGAGTCGCGAGTCGAACAGCCAGAAGTGGTCCCCGCGCGAGCGGGGGTGGTCCGCAGTGCCGGCGGGACGCAGCAGACGTACCGCAGTGGTCCCCGCGCCAGCGGAGGCGCCCTAACCCTCGGTGCGATCCCAATGCAACTGTGGCAGCGCCCCCACACAAACAGAGCACCCCCCCCCCCCCCCCCCCCCAAAAGAAGAAAGCACCCCCGGCGGAAATCCCACCCCACCGGGGGCACTCCTGTGCTGATGCCCGCTGCGGCGAACCGCGCCGCAACTGCCCTACCAGCGGGGGCAATCCGGATGAGCGGGGCTGGCCAACCCGGTCGTGGCTGGGTGGGGTGGCCAGGGGGTCGCTTCAAACGGTTGGGCTGCCGCCCGGGGTTAGGGGGCGGCCCCGCCAAGTGGGGGCGCTACTGCGCGAGGTGGGCCGCCACCGTCCGCAGGATTTCCTGCGGGCTGTGGGAGGCGTGTACCTCGGGGACCTCCACCTCGTGCAGCGTCTGGCCTTCGCTGGCCACGATGACCGCGTACTCGGCAGACTTGCGCGCCTGCGACGCGTGGCCCTGCTGGACGGCCACGACCTCGCCGCTCTGCGAGGTGATAACCGTGAGCTTCATGAGAAGCCACCCCCTTGGAGGTTGTGCGTGCCGGGCTCGCCGCCGACGTTGCGGATGGTCACGCCGTACTCGGTGAAACCGTTGCCGTTCTTGCGCTTGCTGTGGTTGAACGCGATGTGCGCCGGGCCGTTCCCGGACGGCTTGACGTCCGGCCAGGCCGTCTGCGCACCGCGGTCGCCGCCGTTGAAGCTGAACGTCCAGCCGGTCTGAGCTCCGGCCGCCAGCGTCACGACGCCACCGACATTGTTGAATGCCACGACTTCTTCCTTTCTCTTTTCCGAAGCCGAAGGCCGCCCGCCCTGAATTCCTTCCGCGGACCCCCGCCGGATATCCTTCTCATTCATCCGGCGAGGGGTGCGGAATTCGGGCGACCCATGGGCATCGTGGCAGCGAAATAGGACGCCTGCTATCACTCAAAAGAAGGATATTCTCGGCATTATCGTGTCGTTCCGCCCATGTAATGGTGAATCACCACAGCAGGGTGCGTACGTCGCGCAGGGCGCAGGGCAGCGCCGGCTGCCCATCCGTCACCCACGCCACCACTTCACCCCGGCCATCCGCACCCCCACACCCCCGCCCGCGCAGCCCTCAGGCAATCAACTCGCACCACACGACCTTGCCGCTTCCACGCGCCTGCCGGCCGCGCCCCGCGAGCCGGTAGCAGCTCCAGTCATCCGCGCACTCGCTGATCAGCCGCATCCCTCTGCCGCTCTCCTGGGACAGGTCACCGGTGTCCGGGCCCGGCGGCTGCGGGAGTTCAGTACTCGTATCGCGCACGCTGATCCGTAGCACCCCGGCCCGCCAGTCCACGCGGAGCGAAGCCGAACCGCGCGCATAGCGGTACGCGTTGCTGGCCAGCTCGGAAACCAGCAGCTCAGCGCGGTCCAACAGGGCGAGGGGGCCATGCGCGCGCAGCACGGTCCGTACCAGGGCGCGGGCCACCCCGGGGGCCAGCGGGCTGTGCGGCAGATACAGGGTGTACCGCCAAGCGCCCACCTGGGCGGGCATGGTCCGCACGGCGTGGGCGACAGCCGGGGTGACGGGGACGGTGGGGGCGACTGAGGCATCGGCGATCATGGGCTTTCCCCTCTGTGAAGGACGATCCACCGCTGCCCGTGTCCTTGCCGCCGGGCGCCGCCACGCCCTCGCGACCGCAAGCAGCGGTGCATCTCCGGACGCAGAAAGTCCCGCATTCGGTTCATGAGCGAAAGTTCGCACATCAGGGCCAGAGGTGGATGTTCCGGCCGCACTCCCCCTACCAGCGCCGGCGAGCGCGTCCCTCCCGCGCGACGCGCCCCCACCCCACCGCGAAACGACCATCAGCCCACCGGCCGCCCCGCCGTGGCCCGTCGCTCTCACGGCAGGGAGACTGGGGCGGAATTCCTCGGCGGCCCTATCGAGTGTCGAATGCCGCGTATCGATTACCGAGAAACCACTTCTCCCCTTCTCTGCGCCTCCACGAAGAAAGTCGGAGGAATGCCGCTACGGGAATTCTACGCGAGGCACCCCACGCGCCCGCGGAACCCGCACCCCGCCCCGTACCGGAAATCCCCCGCGTAAGGGCCACGCCCAGAAAAGCGCGCCAAGAAAGCCCGCTCAGAGAAGCCCAACCTGAAAAGCCCAACCTGAAAAGCAAAGGCAAGAAACGCGAATCCCCCGCGGCAGCGGACCCCGCGGCCCCCTCAGCCCACCGCGCGGCGGATCAGGTCCGTGATGCGGTCCGCCACCTCGTCCGTCACCTCGGTCAGCGCGAAGGCGGTCGGCCACATGGTGCCCTCGTCCAGTTGGGCGGGGTCGTTGAAGCCCAGCGTGGCGTACCGGGACTTGAACTTGCCGGCGCTCTGGAAGAAGCAGAGCACCTTGCCGTCGAGCGCGTACGCAGGCATGCCGTACCAGAGCTTGGGGGCCAGGGTGGGGGCTTGGGTGGTGATGAGGGTGTGCACCCGCTCGGCGATGGTGCGGTCCGTGCCGGTCATCTCGGCGATCTTGTCGACCACGTCCTGGGCCGCCTCCGCCTCCTTGTCGGCGCGGGATCTGCGGCGGGACGCCTTCTTCAGCTCCTGTGCGTGTTCCTTCATCGCCGCCCGCTCCTCGGGCGAGAAACCCTCGTGCGCGCTGTCGTCGGCCTTGCTCATGGTGCGTCCCCTCGTCGGTCGGGCACGGTGCCTGACCTTGCGTGGGGACACTAACTCGGGGCACTGACAATCGGCCCCCGGACGGTCCGTCCGCGGGACCGCCGTCCGGGGGTACGGAGGGAGCGAGGGAGCGGTGGCCGCCCCGACCAGCCCGGCCGGCCCAGGCCCAACCCACCCAGCCCGGCCAAGGCCCAATCCAGTCAGCCCGGCCGGCCCAGGCCAACCCGCGTCAGCTCACCCGTGGCTGGGGAAGCCCAGGTCCACGCCGCCGTCCTCGGGGTCGGGCCAGCGCGTGGTGACCACCTTGCCGCGGGTGTAGAAGTGCACGCCGTCGTTGCCGTAGACGTGGTGGTCGCCGAAGATCGAGTCCTTCCAGCCGCCGAAGGAGTGGTAGCCGACCGGGACCGGGATCGGCACGTTCACGCCGACCATGCCGGCCTGGACCTCCAACTGGAAGCGGCGGGCCGCGCCGCCGTCCCGGGTGAAGATGGCGGTGCCGTTGCCGTACGGGGAGGCGTTGATCAGCGCCACGCCCTCCTCGTAGGTGTCCACCCGCAACACGCTCAGCACCGGGCCGAAGATCTCGTCGCGGTACGCGTCCGAGGTGACCGAGACCCTGTCGAGCAGCGACAGGCCGAGCCAGTGGCCGCCCTCCAGGCCGGCGACCGTGAAGCCCGTACCGTCGAGGACCACGTCGGCGCCCTGCGCGGGCGCCGCGCGCACGTACTCCGCGACCCGGTCCCGGTGCGCCTTGGTGATCAGCGGGCCCATCTCGGCCGTCGGTGAGGTCCCGGGGCCGATCTCGATCTTGGCGGCGCGGGCCACGATCTTCTCGATCAGCGGGTCGGCGGTGGCGCCGACCGCGACGATCGCGGAGATGGCCATGCAGCGCTCGCCGGCCGAGCCGTACGCGGC
>NZ_JBEHZD010000640.1:0-3948 GCF_040240285.1 Streptomyces sp. HSW2009
CCCCCCCCCGAGGAGTCCGCCCCGTGGGCGCGGAGATGTGTCACATAGACCGCCCCCGCACCCCGCACCCCACCTCTCCCCCCAACTCCCCCACCACCAAGGCCCCGAGCGGACCGCCGCCACCCCGCCACCCCGCCCCCCACGCCACAGGAGCACCCATGAACCACGCCCGCAGCATCGCACCGCTGCCGGGGGCCAACCGGCCGCGCTGGCGGCACCTCCTCCCGATGCTGCGCAGCCAGAGCGAGCGCCGGCCCGACGCCGTGGCGATCGAGGCGCCCGGCCACCTCGCGTTGACCTACCGGCTGCTGTACCAGCAGGTCGAGCGGACGGTGCGGACGCTGCGCACGGCCCGGATCACCCCGGCCGACCGGGTCGCACTCGCGCTGCCGCACGGCCCGGCCGCCGCGGTGGCCACGCTCGCCATCGGCTGCGCAGCGCAGGCCGCGCCGCTCGACCCGGCCTGCCGCGCCGCGGAGTTCGACACCCTGCTCACCGCCCTCGGCGCCACGGCCGGGGTCGTCGAGGCCCGCCGCGACTCGCTCGCCCCCGCCCTCGCCCCGGCGCCGGGCCGCCGCGTCGTCCACCTCGCCGCCCCGCCGGGCGGTCCGGCCGGCAGCTACCAACTCATCTGCGGTGACGAGGAGTTGACGAGCGGCAGGGTCGGGAGGCAGCGGACCGTGCCGCGCGCCGGCGCCGCCACCGACCCGGCTTTCGCCCTGCACACCTCGGGCACCACCGGGCGGCCCAAGCTGGTGTCCCTCACGCACGCCGCCGTCTGCACCTCGGCGCACAACAGCAGCCTGAGCCTGGACCTGACCGAGCACGACCGGTGCCTGAACGTCACCCCGCTCTGCCACAGCCACGGCCTGATGGGCCCGCTGCTCGCCTCGCTGTGGGCCGGTGGCAGCATCGTGGTGCCGCCCGGCTTCGACGCCGCGGCGTTCCCCGGCTGGCTCGACGGGTACGCCCCCACCTGGTACTCCGCGGTGCCGGCCGTCCACCAGGCGATCGTGGACGCGCTCGCCGGCCGGCCCCGCCCCGGCCGCCGCGGCCCGCTGCGCTTCGTACGCTCCGCCTCGTCCCCGCTGCCGACCGCGCTGGCCCAGCGGATGGAACGCACCCTCGGAGTGCCGGTCATCGACGCGTACGGGATGACCGAAGCCTGCTCCGTCATCACCGTCAACCCGCTGCCGCCCGGCCCGCGCAAGCCGGGTTCGGTGGGCGTCTCCACCGGGCCCGAGGTGGCCGCCATGGGCGCCGACGGCAGGCTGCTCCCGGCGGGCGGCACGGGCGAGATCGTGCTGCGCGGGCCGACCGTCATCCGCGGTTACGCGCCGCACCCGGCCGCCCCCGTGAACGCCTTCGCGCACGGCTGGTTCCACACCGGCGACCTCGGCCACGTGGACGCGGACGGCTATCTCTTCCTCACCGGCCGGCTCGGCGAGGTCATCCGGAGGGGCGGCGTGGCCGTCTCGCCGATCGAGGTCGACCGGGCGTTGCTGGCCCACCCCGCGGTGCTCGACGCCGCCGCCTTCCCGCTGCCGCATCCGACCCTCGGCCAGGAGGTCGCCGCCGCCGTCGTGGTCCGTGAGCGGGACGACCCCAGCGACGAGGAGTTCCGCATCTTCCTCGCGGGCCGGCTCGCCGCGGACCACGTTCCGCGCCGCATCTTCCGTACGACCGCGGTGCCGCGCACGGCCACCGGCAAGGTGCACCGTGCGGGCCTGGCCGCCCGGGTACTGCCCGGCAGGCGGAGCGCCGGGCAGCCACTCGGCGGCCCGCTCCAGCAGGTCATCGCCGGCGTCTGGGCCGAACTCCTCGGCACCGACAGATTCGGCCCGCGCGACCACTTCTTCGACCTCGGCGGCGATGCGCAGCTCATCCAGCGCGCGCAGGTCCTGCTCCGCGAGGCGACCGGCCACCAGGTGCCCATCGCCGAACTCTTCGCCCGGCTCACCGTCGAGTCCCTGAGCGCCTACTTCGCCCGGCCGCCCGGCGGCCCGCCCGCCTTCGCCCCGCCGCCCGGCCCACCCGCCGAACCGACGGACCCCCCGGTGCCGGGCCGCGTACCGGCCCCGCGCCAGGGCGACGCCCCGCCCCCGCCGCCGTACGGGGCACCTCACCCAACACCCGGTACGGAGCGCCTGACCGGCCACCCCGGCGGACCGGGCCCGTGGCCCCGGACCCCCCAACGCAAGGTCGAACCATGACCCGCACGACCACCCCGGGGCACCGCCCCGCCCCACGACCGGGCACCCTGCCCCGCGGTCCATCGCCCCCCCCCACGGCAGGACGTCCCGCAGTCACTCACCCCACCGCGGGCCGCGCTCCGCGACCGGTCGCCCCGCAGCCGGGCTCAGCCAGCCGCCGCGCCGGCCCCCGTCAGCCAACTGCCGATGCCGGGCAGCGCGTCGGGCCCGTAGTCGTCGGTGACGCTCTGCGCGAGGTCGGCGATGGTGATTGCCTGGAGCGTGGCGCGCCAGGCGGCGTCCGCCTCGGCCATGGCGCGGGCGATCGCGCACGGCTTGGTGCAGCTCTCGGGCGACGCCGCCAGGGGGCCGCGCTGCCGGATCTCGGTACAGACGAAGGCGGGCTGAGTGCCGTCGACGGCCTGGACCACGTCCAGCACGCTGATCAACTCCGGGGCCCGGGTGAGGACGTAGCCGCCGGCCTTGCCCTGGACGGAGTCCACCAGGCCGGCCCGGGACAGCGCCTGGAGCTGCTTCGCCAGATAGCTGCCGGACACGTCGTGCAGCTCCGCGAGGCGGACGGCGGCCACCGGGGTCGTCGCGCTGGTCAGCACCACACAACAGTGCAACGCCCACTCGACCCCACCGGACAACTTCATGATCCACCCCCGCCTCTCCTGTGTGACCCGCTCGGCTCATCCGACTTGACTCGGATAAAGCGTATCCGACTATTATCGCGGACAGGAAGTGTCCGAGTTGGGGCGGTGTCCTCAACGGCCTCTGGCGTGCCCTCAGGCACCCTCTGGACAAGCGGGAAAAGGTGACAGCCATGAAGTTCACGGTCATCGGTGGTACCGGTCTGATCGGCTCGCAGGTGGTCCGGCGACTGGCCGAGGCCGGGCACGAGGCCGTCCCCGCCGCGCCGTCCACCGGCGTGGACCTGCTCACCGGCGAAGGGCTCGACCAGGCCCTGACGGGGTCGGACGTCGTCATCAACGTCGCCAACTCGCCGACCTTCGACGAAGCTTCGCTGGACTTCTTCCGCACCACGACGGACAACCTGCTGGCCGCCGGCGAGCGGGCGGGCGTCGGACACCAGGTGATCCTGTCCATCGTCGGCGTCGACCAGGTGCCCGACCTCGCCTACTACCGGGCCAAGGTGCTCCAGGAGGACCTGCTCAAGCAGGGGCCCGCGCCGTACTCGATCGTGCGCGCCACCCAGTTCTTCGAGTTCGTCGACGCGATCCTCTCCTGGAGCAGCGACGACACCACCGTCCGGCTGCCCGCCACGCCGCTCCAGCCGATCGCGGCGGCCGACGTGGTGGCCGCGGTCGTTGACGTCGCCACCGGCAGCCCGCTGAACGGCGTCCGTGACATCGCGGGCCCCGAGGTCTTCCCGCTGGACGAACTCGGCAAGATCACCCTGGCCGCCCAGGGTGACGACCGCTCGGTCGTCACCGGCGGCTCCGGGATGTTCGCGGCCGTCCCCGGTGACGTCCTGACCGCGGGCCCGGACGCCCACCTGGCGCCCACCCGCTACCAGGACTGGGTGGCCCGCACCCGCTGAACCGCCGCCCCGCGGCGACACGTGCCGTGGGCCGGGCCCGCTCCGCGCGACTGACCACCGCGCACCCGCCCGGCCCCTCCTCGCCCCCCGACTGACCAGCGGTGGGGCCCCGCGCCCGGCCCCCGTGGCCCCGCGGGCCCCCCGCCCCCCACCCGGGGGCGCCCGGGGGCGAGAAGAAGGAAGCCGCGC
>NZ_JBEHZD010000641.1:0-3947 GCF_040240285.1 Streptomyces sp. HSW2009
GTGAGGGGCTGCCCTTGATCGGGGCAGCCCCTCACGGGAAGCTGTGCGGCCGGAGGGACTCGAACCCTCAAGGGATTTCTCCCACAGCATCCTAAGTGCTGCGCGTAGGCCAATTCCGCCACGGCCGCTAGCCGCCAGCCATGGTAGCGGGCGGGGACGGGTGCTGGGCAGGCTGACCTCCTCGGGAGGTCACCGCGGCCCGTCGGGGCTGGCCCCGCGGCTCCCTTTGCGGCACCAGGTGTCGGTGGTCGCATGGCAATTGGGGCAGAGGTAGCGCAGGTTCTCCGGGCGGTTGTCGCACCAGTCGCCGTTGACGTGGTCGATCTGCAAGGTGATCCGCTGCCCGCGCCACTCGCCGGTGTTGCCGCAGAAGGCGCACCGGGTGGGCACGCCGATGTCGGCCAGCGCCCGGTGCAACCGCTCCCGCCGCACGCGGGGCGAGCCGGCCGGCCGCACCGTGAGGACGTCGCAGGCCCGAGCGCCCCGGCCGGCACGGCGGGGCTGGGCCCGGGCACGTCTGGAGGCGCGGGTGAAGTGCGTGGTGTCCAGGCCCAGTTCCGCCACCCAACGCTGCACGCGGCGGGTGCTCGTGTCGTGCGGCGGCAGGCCGAGCGCCCTGACGACCGCGGCGTAACTCGTCGCCCGGGCCACCGCCGCGATGAGTTCCCGGTCCGGCCGGGAGCAGCGGGCGTGCCGGAAGTGGCTGACGTCGACGGCCTGGCGCGCCAGCAGTCTGCGCAGGGCGGACCGCGAACGCGCGTCCTCCGGTATGCCGAGCGCCTGCGCCACCTCGCGCAGGCTGCCCGCCGCCGCGGCGGTCCGTACGAGCTCGGCACGGTCGTACGACAGCTCGGGGGCGTGCCGGTGCAGGGCCGGGAAGTGGCCGGTGTCGAGGGATGCTGCGGCGATGCGTCTGCCGAGGTGCGAGAGGGTGCCGGGGGCCGGCGTCGTACCGAGGTGGTGCGCTACCTCGCGCAGGGTCGTGGACGCGGCGACGGCCCGGCACAGGTCCGCGTCCGAGTAGGTCTGCCGGGCCCGCCGGGCGGTCAGGTGGGCGGCGTCGATGCCGTGCTCCGCGACGAACCGTTGCAGGGACCGGCGGCGGCCACTGCTGGGCCGCACGCCGAGCTGCCGCAGCACCGCCGCCCATGACGTACAACGGGCCACGGCGCTGGCGACGTCCGCCACCCCCGGCGTGCTCCCGTCGGGCCCAGTGGCCCCCGCCCCACGCCAAACCCCCACCTCAGCCCCTCTCTCACCAGCCCCGCCCCACTCCAACCCGCCGATGCGTGATCACTCCCGGGAGGAGCGGGTGGGGACGGGAGCGGGGGGCAGCGTTCCGTTCGCTATCGAACTGATAAACGATTCCCGGCCGGCGACGTCACGGCCGGATCGCAAGGACTTGCCGACTGGCTGGAATTCGGCCGTGGGGCGGGGTGGTGGAGGTGAAGCCCGGATGGGGCGGGGCCCCGGGGTGAGGGTGGGGCGTTCGGGCGGGGTGGGGGATCGGGTTAGAGGCCCAGGTCCTTGATGATCTTTGCCACGTGGCCGGTCGCCTTGACGTTGTAGAGGGCGCGTTCGACCTTGCCCTGTTCGTCCACGATGATCGTGGAGCGGATGACGCCGGTCACGGTCTTGCCGTAGAGCTTCTTCTCGCCGTAGGCGCCGTACGACTCCAGGACGGTCTTCTCGGGGTCGCCGACGAGGGTGACCTTCAGCTCTTCCTTGTCGCGGAACTTGGCCAGCTTCTCCGGCTTGTCGGGCGAGATGCCGATCACGTCGTAGCCGTGGCCGGCCAGGAAGTCAAGGTTGTCGGTGAAGTCGCACGCCTGCTTGGTGCAGCCGGGGGTGAGGGCCGCCGGGTAGAAGTAGACGATGACCTTGCGGCCGGCGTGGTCGGCGAGGGACACCTGCTTCCCGTCCGCGTCGGGGAGGGTGAAGGGCGGCGCGGTGTCGCCGGGCTGAAGTCGCTCGCTCATGGCTCTCCTTAGAGGGGTGTTTCCGCTGCCCTGACAGTAGCCAGGTCCACGATGGGGGATTCCGTGGGGCATGAATCCGGCCGACCTGACAGACTGTCCACCACGACCATCGAGAATTGACGGAGGCAGCGAGGTGTCGGAAGCCAGGACCCCTGCGCAGATCGAGGCTGATATCGCCCGCAGGCGGCAAGCGCTCGCTGTGACGCTCGATGAGATCGGCATCCGGGTGCACCCGAAGACGATCATCGGTGACGCCAAGGCGAAGGTGGCCGGGGCGGTGGACCGTACGGCCGGGCAGGCGTACGTGGCCGCGAACCGGGCGGTGACCGATCTGCGCTCGCAGTTCGTGACCGAGGACGGGGCGCCGCGCATCGAGCGCATCGTGCCGGTGGCGCTCATCGCGGTGGCGGTGGTCGGGCTGCTGACGGCCTCGCGGCGCAGCAAGGATTGACCGGCGGCGGCCCGGCGCACGGCCGGGCCCACCGGGCGGCGTCGGGGCCCGTCCCGCGCCCGGGCCGTGTGGTGGCCGGACGCCGTGGCCGGTCGAGTGGCCAGCGGGCGGACCCGTCGGCGTGCGGGGGCGGCCGGGGCAGGTACCTTCATGGCGTGAGTGCCAAGACGTCCCACGACAAGTTGCCCATCCGGATGTTGCATGACCGGGTGCTGGTTCGTACCGACATTCCGGAGGGCGAGCGCCGTTCCAGCGGCGGCATCGTGATTCCGGCCACCGCCGCGGTCGGTCGGCGGCTCGCCTGGGCCGAGGTGGTCGCGGTCGGGCAGAACGTACGGACCGTGGAGCCGGGGGACCGGGTGTTGTACGACCCCGAGGACCGGGCCGAGGTGGAGGTGCGGGGCGTCGCGTACGTGCTGATGCGCGAGCGGGACCTGCATGCGGTGGCGGCGGAGCGCCTTGAGGGGTCGGAGGACTCCACGGGGCTCTACCTGTAGTCGTCGGCCGCAGCCCCGCAGCCCCGCAGCCCCGCAGCCCCGCAGCCCCGCAGCCCCGCAGGCCCCGTACGGCCCGGCTGGCGGGTGGTCTCCGTCACCACCCGGCGCGGCGCGGCTTGCTATGGTCGGAGGCATCCCGACGAGACGCGCCGTACCGGGTCAAGCAAAGACGACGCACCCCTGTTGAAGTTCGTGATTCACGGAGGTGCCGTCATGGCCTGGGTCCTGTTGATCGTCGCCGGTCTGTTGGAGGTCGGCTGGTCGATCGGGATGAAGTACACCGAGGGGTTCACGCGGCTGTGGCCGAGCGTGTTCACCGGTGCGGGGATCGTCGCGAGCATGATGCTGTTGGCGCAGGCCGCGAAGACGCTGCCGATCGGGACCGCGTACGGCGTGTGGGTCGGGATCGGCGCCGCCGGGGCCGCGGTGCTCGGCATGGTGGTGCTGAACGAGCCCGCCACCGCCGCCCGGATCTTCTTCGTGGTGCTGCTGCTGGTCGCGGTGGTGGGCCTGAAGGCCACGTCGGGCCACTGAGCGGCCCGCTGGACGAGCCGCACAACAAGCCACTGAACGAGCCGCTGATCGGGGGGGGGGGGGGGGGGGGGGCCCGGGCCCCCCGCGGTGGGGGGCGGGGCGGCCACAGCGGGTCTCTCTCTCGTGGTTCGCGTACGGTGCCGCACGCGAAATGCGGGGTCCGCACGCGGGGTGCAGCGGGTGGTACGGGGTGGTACGGGTCACGCGAACGGGGTGGTGCGGGGTCGTACGGGGCTTGCGGGTGCTGCGGGTCGTACGGGTCGTACAGGGCTTGCGGTCTTGCGTGGTCTGCGGTCTTGCGGGGACCGCGGCGGTTCGGCCGGATCTGGTCGGCCGGTACGGACCGGGCCCGGCCGGCATGGGCGCGGGGGTCCGCGGGGGCCGGGGGGGGCGGGGGGGGCGGGGGGGGGGGGGGGGGGGCCGGGGCCGCCGGGCGGGGGGGGGGGGGGGGGGGGGGGGGGGGGGGGGGGGGGGGGGGGGGGGGGG
>NZ_JBEHZD010000642.1:0-3942 GCF_040240285.1 Streptomyces sp. HSW2009
GGGCGCGCGCCGGGCAGCAGCCGACCGGGCAGACGTCGTGGCTGGGACCGAGGGCGCCGAGCGCGCACCGCTCCGGCGGCGCGGCGCCGGGCGCCGGGCCCACCGCGAACCGCTCGGTGGCGGCCCGCTCCACGACCAGTTCCCGCACCGCGGCGGCGAACCTCGGGTCGGCGCCGACGGTGGCCGCCCTGGAGACCGGAAGGCCCAGCTCGGCCGCCTTGGCCGCAGCCTCCGTGTCCAGGTCGTACACCACCTCCATGTGGTCCGACACGAAGCCGATGGGGACCATCACGGCGGCGGAGACGCCGGCGCCGTGCAGCTCCTCCAGGTGGTCGCAGATGTCCGGTTCGAGCCAGGGGATGTGCGGGGCGCCGCTGCGCGACTGGTAGACCAGCCGCCACGGGTACTCCACGCCCGTCCGCTCGCGCACCATGTCCACGATCACCCGGGCCACGTCCCGGTGCTGGGCCACGTACGCACCGCCCTGGGCGCCCTCGGTGTGCGCCGGCGGCGGGCCCGCGGTGTCGGCCGCTGCCGTGGGGATGGAGTGCGTGGTGAAGGCCAGGTGGGCGCCGGCCCTGGCGTCCGCGGGCAGCTCGGCCAGCGCCGTCAGCGTCGCGTCCACCATCGGCTCGATGAACCCGGGGTGGTTGAAGTAGTGCCTGAGCTTGTCGATCCGCAGCGCCGGCAGGCCCTCGGCGGCGAGCGTGGCCAGCGCGTCGGCGAGGTTCTCGCGGTACTGCCGACAGCCCGAGTACGAGGCGTACGCGCTGGTGGCCAGCGTCAGGACGCGGCGGTGGCCGTCGCGGGCCAGCTCGCGCAGGGTGTCGGTGAGGTAGGGGGCCCAGTTGCGGTTGCCCCAGTAGATCGGCAGGTCGAGGTCGTGCTGGGCGAAGTCCTCGCGCAGCGCCGCCAGCAGGGCGCGGTTCTGCTCGTTGATCGGGCTGACGCCGCCGAACAGGAAGTAGTGCTGGCCGACCTCTTTGAGCCGTTCTCGGGGGATGCCCCGGCCACGCGTCACGTTCTCCAGGAAGGGAACCACGTCGTCCGGTCCCTCGGGGCCGCCGAAGGACAGCAGCAGCAGGGCGTCGTACGGCGCGGTGGCGGCGGGCGGAACGGGGGGTGCAGAGGGGGGCTCGGCTGACATGTGACGATCCTGCCACCCGCCTCTGACCGCCGGGAAATACCCCTGCGACGCGCCGCGCCGAGCCGTAAGCTGTATCGGCCCAGGACATCCCTTACCGGCGGAGCGCTCCCCGTGCCCAACCCCTATCGCGAGATCTTCGCCGCACCCGGCACCGCGGGCTTCTCCGCCGCGGGGTTCCTCGGTCGCATGCCGCTCGCGATGCTGGGCATCGGCGTGGTGACGATGATCTCCGAGATCACCGGGAGGTACGGGCTGGCGGGGGCGCTCGCCGCCACCCTGGCGCTGTCCGGCGCGGCGCTCGGACCCCAGGTGTCCCGGCTGGTGGACCTGCACGGCCAGCGGCGGGTGCTGCGGCCCGCGGTGCTCGTCTCGCTGACCGCCATCACCGGCCTGCTGGTGAGCGCGGAGCGCGGCTGGCCGGACTGGGTGCTCTTCCTGTGCGCCGCCGGCGGCGGCTGCGTGCCCGCGCTCGGCTCCATGATCAGGTCGCGCTGGGCCAACATCTACCGCGAGGAGCCGCGGCAACTGCACACCGCGTACTCCTTCGAGTCGGTCGTGGACGAACTCTGCTTCATCCTCGGCCCGATCATCTCCATCAGCCTGTCCACCGTCTGGTTCCCCGAGGCCGGGCCGCTGATCGCCGCGTGCTTCCTGGCCAGCGGCGTGTTCTGGCTCACCGCGCAGCGGGCCACCGAGCCGGTGCCGCAGCCGCGCGAGGCCGGGCACGGCAAGGGGTCGGCGATGCGCTCCCCCGCGCTGCGCATCCTGGTGGGCACCGGCGTGTTCATGGGTGCGATCTTCAGCTCGGTGGACGTGGTCACGGTCGCCTTCGCCGAGGAGCAGGGCCACAAGTCGGCGGCGAGCCTGGTCCTCGCGACCTATGCGGCGGGGTCCTGCGTGGCCGGCGCCGTGTTCGGGCTGCTGCACGTCACGGGCCCGCCCGCGCGACGCTGGCTGTGGGGCGTGTGCGCAATGGCCGCGACCACCCTCCCGCTGCCGCTGGTCGGGAACCTCGGTCTGATGGCCGCGGCCCTGTTCGTCTCGGGCCTTGCCATCGCACCGACCGGCGTGACCATCATGTCCCTCGTCCAGCAGCACGTACCGCGCGCCAAGCTGACCGAGGGCATGACCTGGGCCAGCACCGGAATCGCGACGGGCATCGCGCTCGGCGCGCTCGCCTCGGGATGGGTGGTCGACGCCGCGGGGGCCGAGACGGCGTACGTGGTGCCGGGGATCTCGGGGACGGCTGCGATGGTTCTCGCGTTCTTGGGTTACCGCCGGGTGATACCGGCAGAGCCGACGGGGTCCACGCCGTTGGCACAGGGAGGAACTGATGCGGATGGCCAAGGTGGCGACGCGTGGCGGGACGGCCACGGGGAAGACGGCCGGCAGTCACAGCCCGTGGCGTAACTGGGCGGGCAACGTCACGGCCACGCCGGACCGGGTCTGCGCGCCGGCGAGCACGGCCGAGGTCGTCGAGGCCGTGCGGGCCGCGGTCGACGCCGGGCTGACCGTCAAGGCGGTCGGCACGGGGCACTCGTTCACCCCGGCCGCCGCCACGGACGGGCTGCTCGTCCGCCCGGCGCGGCTGGCCGGCGTGCACGCCCTGGACCCGGTGGCGCGCACCGTCACGGTCGGCGCCGGCACCTCGCTGCGGCAGTTGAACGCGACGCTGGCTGCGCACGGCATGTCGCTGAGCAACATGGGCGACATCATGGAGCAGACGGCCGCCGGGGCGATCAGCACCGGCACCCACGGCACCGGCAGGTCCTGCGCCTCGCTCTCCGCCCAGCTCACCGCGGTCGAGTTGGTGACGGCCGACGGTTCGGTGCTGCACTGCTCGGCCACCGAGCACCCGGAGGTCTTCGCCGCGGCCCGGGTCGGTCTCGGCGCGCTCGGCGTCGTCACCGCCCTCACCTTCGCCATCGAGCCGCAGTTCCTGCTGACGGCCCGCGAAGAACCGATGCCGTTCGACCGGATCACCGAGGAGTTCGAGCATTGGGTGACCGAGAACGAACACTTTGAGTTCTTCTGGTTCCCGCACACCGGCAACTGCCTCACCAAGCGGAACAACCGCAGCCCCGGACCGCTGGACCCGCCCGGCCGGATCAGCGGCTGGGTGGAGGACGAACTCCTCTCCAACGGCCTCTTCCAGGCGGCGTGCAGCATCGGCCGCGCCGTCCCGGCCACCATCCCCGGCATCGCCCAGGTCTCCAGCCGCGTCCTGTCCTCGCGCACCTACACCGACATCCCGTACAAGGTGTTCACCAGCCCGCGCCGGGTGCGGTTCGTGGAGTGCGAGTACGCGCTGCCGCGGGCCACGGCCATGGCGGCGCTGCGGGAGCTGCGGGCGATGATCGAGCGCTCCGGGCTGCGGGTGAGCTTCCCCGTCGAGGTGCGCACCGCGCCCGCCGACGACATCCCGCTGTCCACCGCGTCCGGCCGCGACACGGCGTACCTGGCGGTGCACCTGTACCGCGGCACGCCGTACGAGGCGTACTTCGCCGCCGTGGAGCGCATCATGACCGCGCACGGCGGGCGCCCGCACTGGGGCAAGGTGCACGGCCGGGACGCGGCGTACCTGGCGGGTGTGTATCCGCGGTTCGGCGAGTTCACCGCCGTCCGCGACCGGCTCGACCCGCACCGCACCTTCGGCAACGCGTATCTGCGCCGGGTGCTCGGCGACTGAGCGCTGCGGTGGTACGACGCGCCGGGCGCGGGCCGGCGCCGTCAGCGGGGGGGGGGGGGGGGGGGGGGGGGGGGGGGGGGGGGGGGGGGGGGGGGGGGGGGGGGGG
>NZ_JBEHZD010000643.1:0-3928 GCF_040240285.1 Streptomyces sp. HSW2009
CCCCCCCCCCCCCCCCCCCCCCCCCCCACGGCCTGGCTCAGACCGTGCGGAAGACCTCCGGGTAGTCGAGCCGGGGCAGCCGGCCCTTCCAGGCGTCGGGTCCCGGGCGGCCGATGTTGACCACCAGGAGCACCTGGTGCCGGCCGTCGGGGAAGAACGCGCGGGTGACCGCGTCGGCGTCGAACCCGGACATCGGCCCGGCGGCGAGGCCGGCAGCCCGGACGCCCACGATGAAGTAGCCGATCTGGAGGGTGGCGTTGAAGCGGGCGGAGGCCGCCCGCGCGGTGGGCTCGGCGAACACCTGCTGCGGGGCGTCCATGAACGGCACCAGCCGCGGCAACTCCTCGTGGAAGTCGAGGTCGGCGGCGAGCAGCGCCACCAGCGGGGCGGTGGCGGTCTTCGCCCGGTTGGAGCCCGACATGTGCGGCACCAGCCGCTCCCTGGCCTCCGGCGAGCGGACCAGCAGCACCCGCAGCGGCTGCTGGTTCAGCGAGGTCGGCCCGTACTTCACCAACTCGTAGATGGCGGCGACCTGTTCGTCGGAGACCGGCTCGTCGGTGAAGGTGTTCGCGGTGCGCGCGGCGCGGAACAGTTGGTCCTGGGCCTCCGGGGAGAGCGTGAGGTGGGTACGGGCGTCGCGGTGCGCCGGTGCGGTCATCGAGGCGTCTCCTGACGGTGGCGGTGACGTGGCGAGTGGTGCGGCGGGGGGACGGCGCGGCCACGGCGGTGCGGCGGTGCCGGCGGGACGGTTGCCGTGCTGCGGCGGACGGGACGCTGCGGCCGTACTGGACTATTTGGCCCATATCCGAGGGTCAGGCTAGGGCGGCACCGAGGGTGGGACAAGACCGACTCGGCGGGGTGGGGGGCGGGGCGGCGATGGATGGGTGTGCGCAGGAGTGAGGGGGAGCGCGACGGGTGGGACGAGTAGGACGAGTGGGGCAGCAGCGGGCCGGTGGGGCGGGGGAGCGGGCAAGTGGGTGAACTGTTCGTTCGGGCATTTGGGGCTTAGGTTGAGAATCCGGGGCATGAGACGGGGAGCTTGCCCAGGGAGCGGCTCGCCCGCCCCGGTGTACGCGGGCGAGTAGCCCGATACCGGACGAACCGTCTTTGTGTGGTGAACATGCCTGAGCCCTCCACCCCCCGCCCCGACCCGTCGGACCGACGGCCCGTCAGCGGCGCACTGCTGCTCTGCCGGGCCGACCCCGACGCCGTACGCCCCTCGGCCGGCCTGCTGCCGACACCCCTGCTGCTCGCCCCGGCCGGCGCCGGCTGGAGCGTCCTGGTGCCGGCCGGCCCCGGCGGGACGACAGCCACCGACGGGGGCGCGGACGGGGCCGGCGGCCGGGTCGCTGCGGGGACCGGTGCCGGGGCCGGCGACGGGACCGATGCCGGGACGGATGCCGGGACGGATACCGGGGCTGGTGACGGGGCCGGCGGGCCATACGACCGGGGCGACGTCGGTGCCGCCGGGGCGGTCGGGCGGGGCGCGGGACCGGGTTCGCTCTCCGCCGTGCCGGACTCCGGCGCCGTCGCCGATCTGGCCCGTACGGTCGCGGCGGGCGAAGCGTGGCCGGTCATCGGCGTGTGGTGGGGGCCGGACGGGGCCGGGTTCACGGTCGCCGCGGGCTTCCGACGACCGGTGGGCTTCGCCTGGCTGGCGGACGGCACCCCGGCGGGCCCGCCCGAGGCGGCCGGCGCCCTCATCGCCCGGCTCGGCCTCGATCCGGTGCTCGACGGCGCGGCCCTGGACGAACTGACGGGCGTGGGCCGAACCACCCTGGCGCCTGGCGCGCCCGACCCGGAGGGGCCCACTGCGCCGGACGCCCCGTCCGCTCTGGAATCTTCCTCCGCGCCGGAGGACCCCTCTGCTGCGACAGGCCCCGCCGGGCAGGAAACGCCTTCCGCTGGGGAAGCCCCGGCCACCCCGGATGCGTCGCGGCCCGGCGGCGGCCCGGCCGGCGCCGGGCGTCCCGAGCACTCCGCCGCGGTGCAGCAGCGGTTGGTCGGGCTGCTCGCGATCGTCTCCCGCGCGGGCCTGCGGCTGCCGGACCAGGTGGCGCCCGGCGCGCCCGAACACCGACTGCGCGCCGCCCTCGCGGCGGCCCCCGGCGCCCAGACGCTGGTGTGGCGCGGCTGGCGCGATGCCGTACGGGCCGAACTCGACCGGCTGGAGAACGGCCCGCACGGATCGTGGGTGCGCGGCCCGCGGGCCCGGGCGGTCGGCGCGGCGCAACTCGCCCTCGGCCTCTCCCTCGCGGCCTGGGCGCTGCGCCGCGACCGCCCCGGCTGGGCACTGGTCGGCGCCCTGCTGGCCACCGACGGCGCCCTGGCCATCGGCTACGACGGGTGGCGGGGGCGCCGGGAGCGGTAACGGGGCCGGCCGCTTCCCGCGCGTGCGCGCGAAGCGGCGACTTCCGGGTAAGGGGGCCGGACGCCCTCCCGCGTGCGTGCGAGGCCCGACAGCGATCTACCGGATGCACCTCACGAAGCACCTCCTGCGCGCGCCCGCGCGAGGCCGCCGCGTACCGGCGCCACGTACGGACTGCCCCCTACGAGCCACCGCGTACGAGCCGTCGCCTCCGAACGCGTACGAGCACCTACGGGCCGCCGGCGGGCGGAGGGCGCGCCGGCGGCCCGGCAGGGTCAGCGCGGCACGTGCGGCAGCGTCTCCTGCGGGGTCAGGGTCGGCGCGTAGCGCGCGGTCTTCGTGCTGGGGCGCAGGTCCTTGTGGATGGCGCGGGCCACGGCCTGGATGGCGTTCACGCCGTCCTGCATGGTGCGGTTGTCGTGGCTGAGCACCGTGATCGTGTAGTCCTTGCGGTCCTTGCTGAAGGCGCCGATGCTGTGCACCCGCCAGCCGTGCGTGGCCCGCGGCAGCCAGCCGTTCTTGACGTGGATCTTGGTGCCGCTCGGCGCGCCGGCCGGGGTGCCCCAGCGCTGCGAGCTGACGACCTTGTTCATGAGCTCCTTGACGTAGGAGCGCGAGGCGTCGGTGAGGACCGAGTTCTTGGTCATGATCAGGTTCAGCAGGCGCTGCTGGTCACGGGCGGTGATCTGGGTCAGGCCCCAGTAGCCGTCGCTGCCCGGCACCGTCTTGGTCATCCCGGCGGCGCGCAGGAAGTTCTTCACCCGGGTGACGCCGAGCTGCTTCCACAGCGCGGTCGTCGCGTCGTTGTCCGACTTGGTGATCATGGCGGTGGCGAGCTTGGTCTCGCGCTGCGTCAGCTTGCGCTTGCTCTTCTGTGCGTCCCACAGCAGGGTGCTGAGCACGGTCGCCTTCACCACGCTGGCCGAGTCGTACTTCTGGTCGGCGCGCAGCGTGCAGGTGGTCTTGGTGCTCGGGTCGCTGAGCGCGATGGCGACGGTGGTGCGCCGGCCCTTGAGTGCGGCCCCGATGTCCTTGGTCAGCTTGGCGGCGAGCCCCTTCTGCGCCGATGAGCACACGGTCTGCGGCGCGGCGCTGGCCGCCGTCGCCCCGGTGATCGGCGGTACGAGCACGCCCGCGGTCAGGGCCACCGCCAGCGCACCGAGCGCCGACTTGGTGGGCCGCCCGGCCCGCCGCGCACGCTGTGGAGCGTCGAGACCGTCGGACGTACGGGATATTCGGTACTGCGACACGGGTGTGTTCCCCCCATTGATGGCGGCGCATCGCGCGCCGTCTGCGCTGTGTCGTCGGCGCGCCGTGCAGCGCCCCGGACCTAGACAGCCGAGGGGAAGTGAATGGTTGTGAAGAAGCGTTCGAATATGGAGTGAAAGACATCACAGGGATGTGTGCACGTACCGTGTGATCAGCGCGAACGGTGCGGCGGCGGGGGCCGCGCGGGGCGCGGGGCCGGCGGCGCACGCGCCACGCCGGGTGCGGCATCCGCGTGCGCGCGGCGCCACTGCCCGCCCCCGCCGCAGGCGGCGCCCCGACCCCGGAGCGCAC
>NZ_JBEHZD010000644.1:0-3927 GCF_040240285.1 Streptomyces sp. HSW2009
GGTGGTACGGGCGCTTGCGCCGCGTACCACCGGCCCCTCGCGCACCGGGCGCACTCACCTGCCCGAGGGCAGCGCGTGCGGGGGATCGCCCGGCGGACCGGCGGGCGGCGGACCGTACGGGGCTGCGGACGGCCGCGCCGCGCCGGTCAACCCGCCGACCCGGGACCAGCGGGTGGCGGGCCGGCCAGGGCGTGGAAGCCGCCGCGGGCGAAGACCAGCGGGGCCGCCTCGGGCCGGTGCACGGTCGCGTCAATGACCGTGCCGATCACCAGGGTGTGGTCGGTGACGTCGATGCGCTCGGTCACCCGGCAGTGCAGCACGCCCACGCTGCGGGTCAGGGTCGGGTCGCCGGTCAGCACGGACGGCTGCCAGGCCGCCCGGTCGAACGGGTCCCGGTCCGGGCTTGAGCGCGCGAACGCCACGGCCAGGTCCTCCTGGTCGGCGGCGAGCACGTTGACGGTGAAGGTCGGCGCGCTGCGCAGGATCGTGTACGTACACGTCCGGTGGTGGACCGCGGCCAGCACGGTGGGCGGGTCGAGGGAGAGCGAGATGACCGCATTCGCCGTCATGCCGTGCGGCCCCGCGGGGCCCGAGGTGGCGAGGACGGTGACGCCGGTCGGGAAGTGCCGCATGGCGGCCCGGAACGCGTCCGCGTCCATGGCGCACGCCGCGCCGGGGCCGAGCCGGGTGGCGGACCCCGTCACCACTTCAGCTCCTTCGGCTCCGGCCCGGCGAGCGCGGGGAAGTGCGGGGCGACCTCCTCGATGAGCTGGGCGACGGCCTCGGCGGGCGGCCGGCGGCCGTGCTGGACGCCGAGCGCGGCGTGGTTGATGCCGGCGTCCTGCCAGCGCCCGAGCAGTTCGAGCAGGCCATCGGTGCCGGTGCGCATCACGAAGCCGCCGCGCAGCGGGGTCGGCTTGTGGTGCCGGTCCTCGACCAGTTCGATCCACTCGTTGGTGGCCACCGGCTTGAACGCGCCGCCGGGGATGAGCTCGCGCCAGGCCGCGGCCTTGGCACCGAGCGCCTTCGGCCCCTCGCCGTACACCGAGCCCGGGTAGACCAGCCAGCCGTCGGCGTTGCTCGCGATCCACTCCGTCTTCTGCTGCGAGGAGCCGGTGACCACCAGCGGTACGCGCCCGAACGCCGGCTTGGGCAGCAGGTCGACGCCGCCGCCGAGGTGGCCGAGGCCGGAGCTGATGGCGGGCCTGGTGACCTCGGTGAGCTCGCGGAACCACTCGACGGCGTCGCGGTAGCGCTCGCCGCGGGTGAGGTGGTCGATGCCGTAGGCCGGGAACTCCGACGCGCGGTCGCCGGACGCGGCGCCGAGCACCAGCCGGCCGCCGCTGAGCTGGTCGATCGTCGTGGCCTGCTTGGCCAGGTCGATCGGGTGGCGCAGGGTGAAGATGGCGCTGCCGGCGGCCAGCGCCAGGTGCTTGGTGTGCGCGGCCAGCCAGGCCAGGTAGGTCCACAGGTCGAAGACCTGGCCCGCGTCGCCGAACCCCGGGTCGAACAGCGGCACGTCCCGCGCCCAGACGGCCGCGAACGGCGACGCGTCCGCCTGCTTGACGACCTCCAACGCACCCTTCAACACCTCCATGTCGCCCGCGTACTGCCGCAGCGGCAGGAACAGCCCGACCGTGAGCCGCCCCTCGCCGAACATCCGCCCGAACCCCGGATGCCCCTCGCCCACGGACGCTCCGCTGGACACATCACTCATGACGCCAACCCCTCCTGAATGGATCGATCGCTCCAATGGCACGATAGCAGAGTGGATCGATCGATCCATTCGGTAATCTGAGGGCATGGACGCCACGGAAGAGACGACGGCCCCGCGGGAAGCACCCAGCGACACCCGCACCCGGCTCGTGGTGGCGACGGCGACGTTGCTCCAGCGCCAGGGGTACGAGGGCACGAGCATCAAGCAGATCCTGCGCGAGGCGAAGGCCACCTACGGCTCGCTGTACCACTTCTTCCCGCAGGGCAAGGAGGCGCTGGCCGCGGAGGCGCTGCGGTTCGGCGCCGCCGACTTCACCGACGTCCTGCGGCGCGGTCTGACCAGCTCCGACGAGCCGGGCGAGGCCGTCGCCAACTGCGCCCTGCTGCTGGCCGACACGCTGCGCGAGTCCGACTGGACCGACGGCTGCCCGGTGGCCGCGACGGCGCTGGAGATCATCGGCCGCTCGCCGCTCATCCAGCGCACCTCCGACGAGGCGCTGCGGCAGTGGCGCGAACTGATCGCGTCCAAGCTCCAGGACCACGACATCCCGCGGGCCAGGGCCGAGGCGCTGGCCTGCACCATTCTGTCCACGCTCGAAGGGGCCGAGCTCATCTGCCGGGTCTCCAGCGACGACGAGCCGCTGCGCTTCGCCGCCGAGCACCTGGCGGCGCTGGTGCGGGCGAGCCGGTGAGCGGGCGCTGATGGCCGGGGCGCGGGGAGCTGACGGCGCGGGACCTGGGGGTGCGGGGTCGGCAAGGCCGGCAATGCCGGCAGGATCAGCAGGACCGCCGGGATCGGCGCCCGGGCCGGCCGCGGCGTTCGGGCCGCATGAGTTCCAGCTCGTACTGCTCCGCCGGATGGCCGACCACCAGGGGGACCTGGTGGCGGCGGCGCTGCGGGAGCTGGGCGTGGGCCGGGGCGAGCTGCGGGAGGCGAACCGGCGCTGGCAGGCGATGGTCCGCTCCCCCCGCCAGCAGGGCGCGCTACGGCGCTACCGCTCGGTGCTCGGCCCGCCGGCGGCCACGGCACCGCGTCGGATCGGGGACCTGCGCTGCGAGGCGCTGAGCTGGCCGGTGCCGCTCTGGCCCACGCTGCGGTTCGAGGTTTTGGCCGGGCCCGGCGGCGCCGTGTGGAACGAGTGGCTGGTACGGGCGCGGGGCGCGGCGGGGCCCGAGCTGCGCAGCGCGGCGGACCTGGTGCCGTGGTCGTGCACGGTCGACGAGGTGGCCCGCGCCTTCGCACCGGCCCAGCCGCGCGAGGGGTCGGCGCCCACCCGTTGGCAATTGGCCTTCACGGCGCCGGCGGGCCTGGGGCCGGTGTCGGGCCTGGCGTCAGGTCCGGTGCAGGCACTGGATTCGGCGCAGGCGCAGCAAGGGTCCGGCGCCCCGGGCGAGCCCACCGCGTACGTCGCGGAGTTCACCTGGGGTCTGCTCCAGCGGGTGTGGCCGGTGGGGCAGACGGGTCAGGACTGCTGAGGTACGGGGCCTGCGGCGGGGACGTTCCAGGCGAGGACGGTGGGGCGGTCGTGGGCCAGGCCGATGCGGCTGAGGGTGGCCGTGTCCAGGCGGAACAGCGCACCGGCCGCTACCGGGAGGCCGAGCCGGCGGGCCGCGACCGCGCGCAGGATGTGCGCGTGCGCCACGAGCAGCACGGCGCCGGCGGGCTCGCCGGGCTCTCCACCGGCCGCGTCCACAGCCGAGCCCGCGGCCGGATCGCGGCCCCCGGCAGGGCCCGCGGCTAGATTCGCACCAGGGCCCGCGGCCGGATTCGCGCCCGGGCCCGCCGCCGGGTCCGCGTCCAGCAGCGGAGCGAGTCGGGCCAACAGCCGGTCGACCCGGGCGGAGACCGCCTCCGGGGTCTCCCCCGGATGGCCCGGGTCATCGCCCGCGGGGACGCCGTCGGTCCACAGCGACCAGGTGGGCCGGGTCCGCTGGATCTCGGGCGTGGTGCGGCCCTCGTACCCCCCGTAGTCCCATTCGCGCAGGTCGGGCTCGATCTCGGCGCGGTCGGCCAGGCCGGCGATGCGAGCCGTCTCGCGGGCCCGCGCACGGGGGCTGACCAACACCCGGGCGAGCGGCTGCGCGGCGAGCAGCGGGCGCAGGGCGCGCGCCTGGGCGGCGCCCCGCTCGGTGAGCGGCCGGGGGGGGGGGGGGGGGGGGGGGGGGGCGGCCCCCCCCGCCCCCCCCCCCCAGCCCCCGCCCGCGCCCGCC
>NZ_JBEHZD010000645.1:0-3845 GCF_040240285.1 Streptomyces sp. HSW2009
GGGGGGCGGGCTGCGGCCCCCCCCCCCCCCCCCCCCCCGCCGGCCGCCCGCGCCCCCCGCGCCGGCCCGGGGCCCGCGGCCCCGGGGCGCCCCGGGGGGGGGCCCCCGGCGGGGGGGGCCCCCCCGGGTGGCCGGCGCCGCGGGGTGGCCGGTGCCGGTGGCCCGCCCGGGTGGCTAGCGCCGCGGGGTGGCCGGCGCTCCCGGGACCCCGAGCGCGTTCAGCTCGCTGCCGAGCCGTACCGAGCTGGCCCGGTCGTCGCCGCTCTTGCCGAGCCCCTTGGCCGCGCCGCCGTCGGTGACGCCGCAGAACTCGGCGTCGACGACCATCGAGCCGTCACCCGCGTAGTCCCCGTTGAGGTTGAGTGCGATCGAGTGGTCGGCGCCCTCGTCGGCGAAGGCGTACGAGGCCGAGCCGTGGATGCCGCCGTCGTGCCCCCACACCGTGGTGCCGCAGGACAGCCGCCACTCCATCAGGCCGAGCCCGTAGCGCAGCGGGACGCCGTCGGCGACGGGCACGGTGGTCTTCATCTCCGCCAACTCCGCCGCCGGCAGCAGGTGGCCGCGGAGCAGGGCCGCGTAGAAGCGGTTGAGGTCGGCGGTGGTGGTGACGACCTCGCCGGACGCCCAGGCCAGCGACGGGTTGAGCCGGGTGACGTCGTGGATCGGGGCCTTCGGGTCCGTGGAGAGCCTGCTGTACGCGCGCCCGTGCGGCCTCGGCAGGTCGGAGCCGGTGCCGGGGAAGCTCGTGTCCCGCAGCTTCAGCGGCCTGAGGATGCGGCGCTGCACCTCGCTCGCGTACGGGGCGCCGGTGACCTTCTCGATGATCAGGGCGGCGAGTACGTAGTTGGTGTTGGAGTAGTTCCAGTCGGTGCCGGGCGCGAAGTCGGGCTCGTGCCGCAGGGCGAAGGCGAGGAGTTGCTGCGGGGTGAGGGTGTCGTAGCGGTGCTCCAGGAAGCCGATCTCCATGTGGTCGGCGCGGAACTCCTGGTCGGCGGTGTAGTTGTGGATGCCGCTGGTGTGGTTGAGGAGTTGGCGGACGGTGATCCGGCGGCCGTCGTGGCCGTTGCCGCGCACCACGCCCGGCAGGTACGTGTCGACGGTGGCGTCGAGGTCGACCTTGCCCTCGGCCCGCAACTGGAGCAGCACGGTGGCCACGAACGTCTTGTTGATGCTGCCGGCCCGGAAGTGGTCGTCCTTGCCGCGCGGGCGCTGGGTGGTCAGGTCGGCCACGCCCGCGCGCCCGTTCCACACCCCGTGCTTGTCCCTGGCCTGCGCCAGGGCGCCCGGCGCGCCGTACTCCGCCACCTGGGCGTTCAGCGCGGCCTGGGCGGCGGAGTGCCCGGTGTCCCGCGCTCCGCCGCGCGCCCCGTCGGCCGCCCCCGCCCCTGGTGCCGCCAGCACGCCGGCCCCGAGCGCGGCGAGCGCCGTCGCCCCCACCAGCACGCCCCGCATCCGCTGTGTCCGCATCTGTGCCTCAACTCCGTTTCCCCGCCGCCCCACGGCCCCGCGTCGCTGCGGCCCCGCGCGCTCGGGTGCTGTCGGTGCACTGTCATCCGAACAGGACGTCGGGAGGGGTACGCGGGTTGATCGCCTGCTGCGAGGGCGGGATGGGGCGGGCCTGGCCGGGGCCGGCCGGCGCGTCAGAGCGGGACGATGCGGACCCGGTCTCCGCAGAGCTTGGTCATGTCGTCGCTGTCGGAGGTCAGGAGGGCGACGGGCTTCGGCTGGCGCAGGGCGACCTCAGCGACCGTGGCGTCGATGGCGTACTTGTGCCCGTGCAGCCCAGCGTCCTTGAGGAGCTCCGCTGCCGCCTTCGCCGCTTGTTCGGTGACCGGTTCCACCCTGATCCGGGACAGGGCCCAGTTCAGGCGGGGCGTGTTGGTCCGGGAGTGGGCGACTTCCACGATGGTGTTGGCCCCGATCACCAGGTCGGCCCCCATGTCGTGGAAGACCTGTAGCACCGCGAGGAGCTTGCGGTCCTGTGCGATCCAGGCGAAGAGCCCTTCCGGGTCCAGGACGGTCTCGATGCGCTCGCTCACGCGGCGTCCGCGCCCTTGGAGGTGCCGGCGGAGCCGAAGATCTTCGCGCGTGCCTCGGTGAGCTCTTCGTCGCTGATAGGCCCGTGCTCCTCCTCATGGCGGCGAAGGTCGTCGCCCAGGAGCTGGTGCCGGATCTGGCGGGCTACGGCCTCCGCCACATAGCCGGAGACGTTGTCCGTGAGCTTGCGGAGCTCCGCCACCTGGTCGCTCGGGAGCGTGACGGTAATGCGAGTCGTCGAGGTCATACGTCAAGCATGCTGGAGTATGCACGACGGGCTCGGGTCCCTGAGCCCGACCTTTGACGGCCACGCGCCTGAAAGGGTGCCGGGCAGCAAACCGCCCGACGCCCCCCCTCAGCGCTTGCGGAGCAGCAGTTCGGTGTTGCGGTCGTGCGGGTCGCCGGCGAGTGCCGTGCTGCGCTCGGGGGCGTTGAACGACAGCTCGCGGTAGAGGGCGGCCAGGCCGGTCTGCGAGAGGTCGGTGTGGTCGGCGCGGTACGGGGCGGCCGACTCGATGAGGGTGGTGAACAGCGACAGGGTGCCGTCGCGGTTGTCCACCAGCTCGATCACCCGGGCCAGTTGCGGGAAGTCGATGTGCGACGCGGTGGTGATCTCCCAGAACGTCTTGCGCGGGGTGATCTCGTTCTTGTGGCTGTGCCCGTTGATCCAGGCCACCACCTGCGGGTGGCGGTTAAACAGGGCCACCAGTTCCGCGCCGCTGTGCCGGGCCTCCTTGGGGTGGGCCGGGTCGCGGGTCATGTTCTTCATGCTGCGGCTGTAGTGGTGGCTGAAGACGATCACGTGCTGGTCCCGGTGGGCCTTCAGGGTCCGCTCAAGCCAGCGCAGTTGGGCGGTGCCGACCGAACCGGTGTAGTGGCCGCCGGGGTCGGTGGAGTCCAGGCTGATGCCGACCACGTCGGCCGAGATGCGGAAGGTGTAGTAGAGGGTGCCGGCGTCCAGGTTGGCGCGGGTGTAGCCGTGGCCGACGGGTCCGCGGCCGGCGTGCCGCGGGTCGAGGTGGGCGGCCAGGTACTCGCGCGGCGTGAACGGCGCGCGGCGCTCGTCCGGGGTGATGGTCCGCATCTGCTTGGCGTGCGCGCGCAGCAGTTCCCTGGTCCGCTTGCCGGTCGGGTCGGCGCCCTCCTGCTCGGCCTGCATGAGCTTCTTGGCCTCGGCCGCCGGGATGAGCTGGAGCTTGCGCGTACCGGTGGCGAAGTCGGCGAGGAAGCCGCCGCCGAACGCGTACGAGCCGCCCGACAGGTCGTCGTGGTTGCCGATGGTGGAGTACCAGGGCATTCGCAGGCCGGGGCTGTTGACCTGGCGCAGGGCGGCCTTCAGGAAGCCGTCGATGCGCGGGAAGCCGAGCTTCTTGTCCGCGTCGCGCAGGGTGCTCTCCGGGTGCCAGAACTCGCGCAGCCCGCTGTCCTGGACGCCCTCGTAGTGGCGCGGGTCGCCGGTGTTGGGGGTGATCCGGCCGCCGCTCATCGCGGTCAGGAACCAGTCGAGCTCGACCTTCGCGTTGTTGTCCGTGTTGTCGCCCGTGGTCATCGCGAAGGCCAGCGGGGCACCGGTCACCGGGCCGGTGCGGAGCGCGTTGACCCGCTCGACGAGCGAGACCGCGCCGACGACCGAGAGCGCCTCGTGCGGGCGCCAGGCGTTGACCCGGCCCGAGCGCATGAACTCGTACCGCAGCGGGTGCTGCACATCGGTCAGGTGCAGGTCGGTGAGTTGCACGAAGGAGGCGAGGGTGGTGCGGCGGCCGGCCCGGCCCGCCTTGGCCGCGGCCAGCTGTCACTTATAAACATAT
>NZ_JBEHZD010000646.1:0-3910 GCF_040240285.1 Streptomyces sp. HSW2009
GGGGGCCGGCGCGTCGTCCAACCCCCCCCGGCGGGGGGGGGCCCCGGGGCGGGGGGCCCGCCCGGGCGGGGGGGGGGGCCCGGCCACCGCCGGCCGGCCGGTGCCCCGTGGCGGCTGCCCGCACCGCCCGCGCTGCGCGGGGTGGTCGCCCTCGCCCCCATCGCGGACTTCGCGACGGCCCGGGCGCTGGCCGTCTGCTCCGCCGCGGTCGACGAACTGCTGGAACTCCCGGCATCATCCACACCCCCGGAACCTGCCACTCCGGACGCGGCCACCGCGGGGTCCACCGCCCCGGACGCTGCGACCCCGGCCCCCGCCACCCCGGACGCCTCCGTCGCCCACCGTCTGGCCTGCACCGATCCGGTCGCCCTGCTGCCGACCGGCGTTGCCACCACCGTGGTCCAGGGCGCCGACGACGTGGACGTGCCGCCCGCGGTGGCGGAGGCGTTCGTGGCCGCGGCCGACGCCGCCGGCCAGCCCGTCCGGCTGGTGCGCATCGCGGACGCCGGCCACTTCCCGGCCATCGACCCGGCCGCGCCGGCGGCCCGTACGGTCCTGGCGGAGATCTCCCGCCTCATCTGACCCACCCGGCGAGCGCCCCAACGGGCCCGACCCGAGCAACCCACCCACGACCAAACACCGACCCACGACCAAACACCCACCCACGGCCCAACCCTCGGCCCACCCCGGCCCACACCCACCCCCTGGTCGGACCAACCCTGGCCAACCCTCAACCCTCAATCCTCAACCCCCACCCCTCCACTCTCCCCACCGTCCAACCCTCCAACTGCTGCCCCCTGCAAGGCAATTCGCCCCGGGTCGGTCCTGGATCGGGCTCCCGGTCCCCGGCATAGTGGGGGCATGAGTGAGCCGGTGGCGTTCGACCCGTGGGACCCGCAGTTCGCTGCCGATCCGTACCCGGGGTACGCGGAGTTGCGGGCGCGCGGGCGGGTGCACCACTTCGCGCCGACCGATCAGTGGCTGGTGCCCGGCCATGCGGACGTCCGCGCGCTGCTTCGGCACCGCAGCCTGGGCCGCAGCTACACCCACAGGTTCAGCCACGAGGAGTTCGGCCGGCCGGCGCCGCCGCCCGAGCACGAGCCGTTCACCACGCTCGACGCGAACGGGCTGCTCGACCTGGAGCCGCCCGCCCATCCGCGGGTGCGCCGGCTCGTCTCGCAGGCGTTCACGCCCCGTACCGTCGAACGGCTCGCGCCCGTCGTCCGACGGCTGACCGCATCGCTGGTGGACACGCTGCTCGCGGACGGCGGCGGCGACCTGATCGCCGATGTCGCCGAGCCGCTGCCGGTCGCCGTCATCGCCGAACTCCTCGGCGTGCCACCTGCCGACCGCGGCCTGCTCCGCCCCTGGTCGGCCGAGATCTGCGCGATGTACGAACTGAACCCGAGCCCGGAGACCGCCCGCCGCGCGGTGCGCGCCAGCACCGAATTCTCCGACTACCTAAGGGAATTGATCGCAGCCCGCCGCTCCACGCCGGGCGACGACCTGATCAGCGCCATGATCGCGGCGTACGAGGCGGGCGACCGGCTCAGCGAACAGGAGCTGGTCTCCACCTGCGTCCTGCTGCTCAACGCGGGCCACGAGGCGAGCGTGAACGCCACCGGGAACAGTTGGTGGGCCCTCTTCCAGCACCCGCAGCAACTTGCCGCGCTGCGCGGCGACCTGGCCCTGTTGCCGACCGCGATCGAGGAGTTGCTGCGGTACGACTCGCCGCTGCACCTCTTCGAACGGTGGGTGCTGGACGACATCGAGGTGGCCGGCACGGTCATCCCGCGCGGCAGCGAGGTGGCGCTGCTCTTCGGGTCGGCCAACCACGACCCGGCCAGGTTCGCCGACCCCACCCGGCTCGACCTCGCCCGCGCCGACAACCCGCACCTCTCCTTCGGCGCCGGCATCCACTACTGCCTCGGCGCCCCGCTCGCCAGGCTCGAACTCACCGTGGTCTTCGAGGAGTTGCTGACCCGGGCGCCGGGCCTGCACGCCGTTGCCGACCCGCCCCGCAAGCCCGGCTTCGTCCAGCGCGGCCTGCGGGAACTGCTGGTCGCGGCGTGAGGACGGCACCCGGACGCGGCGCACCCGGTGGGAGCGGCGGGTGCGGGCGGAGGGGAGGGGAGGGGCGGGTGAGCCCGGCGGTCGGGCGCACCGGGTGCGTTGGGTGTGCCGGGCGCACGGGGACCCGTCGATGCGCCCCGTGGCGTCAGTTGTCCGGCGCGTGGCCCGTGGGGCCGGCCGTCGCCCGGGCCAGGAGCTGCTGGAGGGTGTCCCGCTCCGGCTGGGTGAGCCCGGCCAGCGGGGACTCCTCGTGCAGCAGCGCGAGCAACTGCTCACGCAGCGCGTCGCCCTGCGGGGTGAGCTTGAGGTGCTTGGCGCGCCGGTCGGACGGGTGCGGGCAGCGCTCGATCAGCTCCCGCTGCTCCAACTTGTCGACGATAAACGTGGCGTTGGAGGGTTCGCAGCTCATCCGCTCGGCGAGCTCGCGCATCGTCATCGGCCCGGTGATCTCGCGCAGCGCCACGGCCTGCGGGGCGGTCAGCCCCAGCTTCACGGCCCGCTGCCGTACGTGCTCCGCGATCTGCTGGGCCATCCCGTTGATCAGGCCGCACAGCTCCCGCTCGGCGATGGCCTGCGCTTCCGGGTTCGTCATGCGGCCCATCCTAGCAAGAACATCCAGTCTTAATATTGCAAGCTTGCATAGTTAAGGCTTGATGCATAGCGTGGGCGCTGCCGCCGCGGCGCACCGGTTTCGCGGCGCGCTGTCCCCTGTCCCCGTACGGAGAGGAATGAGCGCCCCATGAGCACCGCCGCATCGCACGACACGGAACGGTTCCGCAGACCGTCGGGTCCGAGGTCGCTGATATTGGGTGAGACGAAGGTGAGCTTCGTGCCGGACGGTTCGGTGCAACTCGCGCCGCGCGGCTGGCTGCCGGACGCCCCCGACGAGGTGTGGACCACCCACGCCCACCACCTGGACGCGGACGGCTACTTCGCGGCCGGCGTCGGCGGGCTGCTGGTGGAGCGCGGGGACCGGGCGCTGCTCATCGACGCCGGCTTCGGGCCCACGGCCTTCCCGGTCGAGCCCGGCACCCCCGTCGGCGAGATCCGCACCGGCGGCCTGATCGAGGGCCTGGCCGCGCTCGGCCGCACCCCCGACCAGGTCGAGGCGGTGGCCTTCACGCACCTGCACGTGGACCACGTCGGCTGGGCCTGGCAGCCGGCGCCCGGCAGCGAGCGCCCCGCCTTCGACCGGGCCGCCTACCTGGTCGCCGAGCCCGAGTGGAAGCAGCGCGACCTCCTCGCGGCGCACGGCACCAGCCCCGAGATGGTGGCCGCCCTCGCCCCGCGGGTGCGCACGGTGGCGGACGGCGAGGAGGTCTTCCCGGGCGTACGGGTCCGGCTGGTGCCGGGCCACACGCCGGGCCACGCCGCGTACGTCATCAGCGGCGGCGGCCGGCGCCTCATCGCCTTCGGCGACGCCCTGCACTCGCCGGTCCAGGTCGGCCACCCGGAATGGCCCGCCTTCCCCGACCACGACGGGGCGCAGGCCGTCGAGCACCGCCGCCAACTGGTCGCCGAACTCCAGCAGCCGGACACGATCGGCTTCGGCATCCACTTCGCCGACGTGGTCTTCGGGCGCGTACGGGTCGGCCCCGACGGTCCGGTCTGGCAGCCTGTCGACGCGTAGCGGGGTCGTGTCGTACGGGCGGCGTGGCGCCGCGTAGGCCGGGGCCTCGTCGTGTGTCCGGTGGCGCCGTGCCGCCGGTCGGGGGGGGGGGGGCCGGGGCGCCGGGGGCCCGGCCGCCCCCCCCCCCCGCGCGCGCCGGGGCCCCCCCGGCGCCGCGGGGGGGGCGGGGGGGGGGGGGGGGGGGGGGGGGGGGTGGGGGGCGGGGGG
>NZ_JBEHZD010000647.1:0-3902 GCF_040240285.1 Streptomyces sp. HSW2009
GAGGACCGGCGCGCCGGGCAGTCGGTCCAGGGCCTTGGCGTCGTCGGCCCGGGCCGGGCCCGGCGCCCCCCCCCCCCCCGGGCCCGCCCCGGGGGGGGGGGCCCGGCGGCGGGGGGGGGGCCGGCGCGGCCCCGCCCCCCCCCGCCGCGGCCGGGACAGCTCGGCCTGGCTCCGCCCCGCCGGGGCCTGGGCCATTCCGACTAGCTCCGCCCCTCGCGACCCGGAGCACCGCCCCCGGGCTCCACCCCGGCCGCATCCATGCCGGCCGGGGCAGGGCGGGGCTGAGTCGTCAGACGAGGGGGGCTGAGCCGTCAGCCCTCAGCCAGGTGGCGCTCGACGGTCTCCACCTTGGAGGTCAGACCGTCCACCACGCCGGGCCTGACATCGGCCTTGAGGACCAGGCTGACCCGCGGGGCGCGGGCCTCGACCGCGGCTACGGCGCGCTTGACGACGTCCATGACCTCGTCCCACTCGCCCTCGATGGAGGTGAACATGGCGTCCGTACGGTGCGGCAGGCCCGATGCACGGACCACGCGCACGGCGTCGGCGACGTAGGAACCGACGTCCTCACCGACGCCGAGCGGGGTGACGGAGAAGGCGACGATCATGCGTTGACGATGCCTTCCTTGCGGGCCCGGGCGGCGATGACCCCGGCCTCCACCTCGCGCTTGAGCTTGCGCTCGGCGAAGAAGCCGCCGGTGGGCAGCACGGACAGGACGAAGTAGAGGGCGGCGGTGCGCAGCGACCAGCGGGTGCGGCTCCAGGAGTCGGCCCAGAAGATCACGTACAGCACGAACAGGACGCCGTGCACCATGCCCATGACCGGCACCGCGTTGAAGTCCGTGGTGCGCTTGAGGACCGAGCAGAGGATGAGGATCAGGAAGGAGATGGCCTCCGGCGCGGAGACCAGGCGGAGCCGGCGCAGGGCGGAGGCGGTCTTGATGTCCACGGGGGCACCTTCAGGGGTTGAGGAGGCGGGAGGACCGTGTTGCGACGGCGGGCGCGGACACCCCTTGTGCCCGCCTTCACAAGCTCTGCCATTGTGACAGTTACCTGGACGATCACTGCTCGGGGGTCCGTGGTCCGGCGATCGGTCGGGATCTGTCCGGCGCCGGGCGGTGGGCGATAGCGTCAGGCCGTGGCTCACTTTCGGCTCCAGGGGAGCAAGGTCCTCGCCGTCGATCTGACCGGCGACACCGTCAAGGCCAAGAAGGGCTCGATGGTGGCGTACGACGGCGAGATGACCTTCAAGAAGAAGACCGGTGGCGGGGAGGGTCTACGGGGCATGGTCACCCGGCGGCTCACCGGCGAACAGATGGAGGTCATGGAGGTCAAGGGACAGGGCACCTGCTACTTCGCCGACCGGGCCAGCGAGATCAACCTGGTCACGCTGCACGGCGAGAAGCTGTACGTGGAGGCCAGCAACCTGCTGTGCACCGACGGCGCGCTGCGCACCGGCACCACCTTCACCGGGCTGCGCGGCGCCTCGCAGGGCAACGGCCTGTTCACCACCACCGTGGAGGGCAGCGGCCAGGCCGCGCTGGTCTCGGACGGGCAGGCGGTCGTGCTGCGGGTGACGCCCGACTATCCGCTGCGGGTCGACCCGGGCGCGTACGTCGCCCACACCGGCCACCTCCAGCAGCACTTCCAGTCGGGCGTGAACTTCCGCAGCTTCATAGGCGAGAGCTCGGGCGAGGCGTTCCAGATCCGCTTCGAGGGCGACGGCCTGGTGTACGTGCAGCCCAGTGAGCGCAACACGGTCGGGGGCGAGGTCTGATGCCGTTCAAGGTGCTCAACTCGCGCATGGTGGAGGCCGTGGTCGCGCCCGGGCAGACCATGTTCAGCCAGCGCGGCGCGATGCTCGCCTACCGCGGCGAGGTGTCGTTCACGCCCAGCATCACCGGCGGGCAGGGCGGGGTGATGTCGATGATCGGCCGCCGGGTGGCGAACGAGGCGACGCCGCTGATGACGGTGGAGGGCAGCGGCTCGGTGCTGTTCGGGCACGGCGGCCACCACGTGCACGTGGTGGATCTGGCCGGCGAGACGCTGTACGTGGAGGCCGATCGGCTGCTCGCGTTCGACGGGACGCTGCGACAGGGGACGATGTTCATGGGTTCGCAGGGCGGTGTGATGGGCATGGTGCGCGGCCAGGTCACCGGACAGGGCCTGTTCACCACCACGCTGGAGGGGCACGGCTCGGTGGCGGTGATGGCGCACGGCGGGGTGATCGAACTGCCGATCGCGCCGGGCCGCGACATCCATGTGGACCCACAGGCGTACGTGGCCCACCGCGGCCAGGTCCGCAACAAGCTCACCACCGCCATCGGCTGGCGCGAACTCGTCGGTCGCGGCTCGGGCGAGGGCTTCCAACTCGTCCTGTCCGGCACCGGAACCGTGTACGTCCAGGCGTCCGAGGAGAAGCTATGACCGGCCCCGTCGTCTTCGACGCGCACTCGCTGCCCGCCAGCGACAACGTCAACGCGTACGCGTTCAGCGTCGCCCTGGACGGCCAGTGGTTCCTCCAGAAGGGCAAGATGATCGCCTACTACGGCGACATCGACTTCCACGGCGTGGGGCTCGGCCGGCTCGACCGGCTGATCGCCCGCAGCTTCCACTCCCCGCTGCACGCGGCGGACTGGGTGGTGGCCGAGGGGCGCGGGAAGATGGTGCTGGCCGACCGGGCCTTCGACGTCAATTCGTACGACCTCGACGACGGCAACCTGACGATCAGGTCCGGCAACCTGCTGGCCTTCCAGCCCTCCCTGTCGCTGAAGCAGTCGATCGTGCCCGGCTTCCTGACGCTGATCGGCACCGGGACCTTCGTGGCCGCCTCCAACGGCCCGGTGGTCTTCATGGAGCCGCCGCTGCGGGTGGACCCGCAGGCGCTGGTGGGCTGGGCCGACTGCCCCTCGCCCTGCCACCACTACGACCACGCGTACCTCCAGGGCTTTCTGGGTGGCATCAGGGCGCATACGGGATTCGGCGGAACCTCGGGCGAGGAGCATCAGTTTGAGTTCGTGGGAGCGGGCACCGTGCTCCTCCAGTCGACCGAGCAACTGATGGCCGAGATCGCCACCGGCGCCTCCCCCGACCAGGCAGGGGTACCGGTTCGTGATCGATAGCCTGCGGAGTGTAACGTCGAACGCGTGACCTCAAGCAGCCGCATAGATCCATTGGTTCAGAATTCAACTTCTCTAGGTAGAATCGCTCACATGGAGACCGAGAACGGCACCAACTGGCTCAGCGACGAGGAACAGCGCGCCTGGCGCGCGCACCTGGACGTCAGTCGTCTGCTCATGCACCAGCTCGAACGGGACCTCCAGCCGTTCGGCCTGACGAACAACGACTACGAGATCCTGGTGAACCTCTCCGAGTCCGCGGACCACAAGATGCGGATGAGCGACCTCGCCGCCGCCACCTTGCAGTCCAAGAGCCGCCTGTCCCACCAGATCACCCGCATGGAGAACGCGGGCCTGGTCCGGCGCGAGAACTGCGAGTCGGACCGCCGCGGGTTGTACGCGGTGCTCACCGACCGCGGTTGGGAGACCATGCGCGAGGTCGCCCCGCACCACGTCGCCTCGGTGCGGCAGCACTTCATCGACCTGCTGGGCGCCCAGGGCATCGACGCGCTGCACAGTGCGCTCGCGCCCGTCGCCGAACATCTGCGCACCCGCCGCAAGACCGGCTGACCAGCGCTTTCCGGTCTGTGCTGGGTTGAGCAGGGCTGCACCGGGCTGGGTCTAGCCGAGCAGAGCTGCACCTGGCTGCACAGGACTGTCCCGGGTGGCGCCCGCCGCGCAGGGCCCGACCGGGGGCCCCCCCGCCCCCCCCCCCCCCGGGGCCCCCCCCGGGCCCCCCCCCCCGGGCCCCCCCCCCCCCCCCCCCCCCCCCCCCCCCCCCCC
>NZ_JBEHZD010000648.1:0-3902 GCF_040240285.1 Streptomyces sp. HSW2009
GGGGGGGCGCACCGGCGGGGGGCGCGCGCTGGGGGGGCCCGGCCTTCCCGGGGGGGCCCGGCGCCGGCGCCGCGGCGGGCCGGCCGCGGGCGACTGTGGGCGGCGGACCGCGGGCGGGCTGCGGCTATCGTCTGCCGCATGCGCAGCAGAGAGTACGGGCCCGACCTCACCCCGCCCTGGAAGAAGCCGACGTCCGTGCCGGAGGTGGCGGCCGAGGTGGACCTGGTGGTGGAGGAGGTGACCACGGGCTTCTGCGGGGCCGTCATCCGCTGCGAGAAGACCGCCGAGGGGCCGACCGTGACGCTGGAGGACCGGTTCGGCAAGCACCGGGTCTTTCCGCTGCACCCGGCCGGTTTCCTGCTGGAGGGCCGGCCGGTCACGCTCGTCCGGCCGCGTCCCGGCAGCGCCCCCGCGGCGAGCGGCCGGGCCCGTACCGCCTCCGGTTCGCTGGCCGTCCCCGGCGCCCGGGCCAGGGTCGCCCGCGCCGGCCGGATCTATGTGGAGGGCCGGCACGACGCGGAGCTCGTGGAGCGGGTGTGGGGCGATGACCTGCGCATCGAGGGCGTGGTCGTGGAGTACCTGGAGGGCGTGGACGACCTGCCGGCGATCGTCCGCGACTTCGGCCCGGGCCCGGACGCCCGGCTCGGGGTGCTGGTCGACCATCTGGTGCCCGGTTCGAAGGAGTCCCGCATCGCGGCCGAGGTCGCCGGCGAGGGCAGCGACGTCCTGGTCGTCGGCCACCCGTACATCGACGTCTGGCAGGCCGTGAAGCCCGCGTCCGTGGGCATCGCCCGCTGGCCCGAGGTGCCGCGCGGCCAGGACTGGAAGACGGGCGTGTGCCGCGCGCTCGGCTGGCCGGAACACACCGGCGCCGCCTGGCAGCGAATCCTGGCCGCGGTCCACTCCTACAAGGACCTGGAGCCGGAGCTGCTGGGCCGCGTCGAAGAACTGATCGACTTCGTCACGGCCCCGGCGTGAAACACCGCGTCCCGGCCGGGACGCGGCGTGTGGCGGCGCGACAGCAGCGCGCTGGCGCGGCCCGGCGCCGGTGTGCCGGGGCGGTCCGTGAGCCGAGGCGGTCCGCCAGGACGGTCGTGGCGCGGCCTCGACCGCGCCGTCACGCTCAGCCAGACAGCGTGCCGAACTCCGTGGTGTCCAGCTTGATCCCCAGCACGTCGAGCGGCACCGGCTCACCGAACTTGCTGGTCCGCTCCGTGCGGTAGCCCGCCGCCTCACCCGCACCGTGCGGCTCGGTCAGCAGCACGCAGACGGCCTCGTACGGGTCGATGATCAGGTAGGCGGGGACCTGCCCGGCGGCGTACATCGAGCGCTTGGTGACGTAGTCCCGGTGCTTGCTCGTCTTCGACACGACCTCCACGAGGAGGGTGGTCGCCGGGGCGGGCACGAGCCGGGAGCGACCGTCGAAGGCGCCGTGCTCGATGACCACCAGGTCCGGCTGGGGCTCGCTGGCCTCACCGGGGATGGCAATGTCTTGCGTCTGCATCGGATACCAGCGGTCCTGGGGGACCTGGTTCAGCACCCGCAGCACGATCATGTTGTGGACCCAGTGGGGCCCGGCCATCATCACAATTTCCCCCCGGATGAGCTCCGCCTTGAGCTGGCCAGGAACATCCAGCGCCTCGAAGATCTCCGTGATATTCGTCATCATTCGGTCATCCACAGCGGTCATCTCCGTGGGCCTCCCCATCCCGCCGCGTCGTGTTCGAGCAGCGTAGAACTAAGCGTAGGCAAGGCATCGGGCCTCCGCACGCATTCACCCGTTCGAGTAGCCCGTCCGGCCGCCTGACCAGCGCGTCCGGCCGACCAACCCGGCTGGGCGCCCGGCCCGGGCAGTCCCGGTAGCCCGGTCCGTCCCGTCCGTCAGTCGGCTTCGTCCCGTCCGTCAGTCGACCAGGTCCCGTACCACCGCGTCGGCCAGCAGCCGGCCGCGCAGCGTGAGTACGGCGCGCCCGCGCGCGTACGGGGCCGGTTCCAGGAGGCCGTCGGACAAGGCGCGGGCCGCGGCGCTGGCGCCGGCCGGGGCGAGGATGTCCAGCGGGCACCCTTCGGACAGGCGCAGTTCGAGCAGGATGCGCTCGACACGGCGGTCCTCGGCGGCCAGTACCTCGCGTCCGGCGCCGGGCGAACGCCCCTCGGTGAGGGCCTGGGCGTACGCGCCGGGGTGCTTCACGTTCCACCAGCGGACCCCGCCCACGTGGCTGTGTGCCCCGGGGCCGGCGCCCCACCAGTCGGCGCCGCGCCAGTACAGCTCGTTGTGGCGGCAGCGGCCGGCCTCGGTGGTGGCCCAGTTCGACACCTCGTACCAGGCGAAGCCCGCGGCCGTCAGCGTCTCCTCGGCGATCAGGTAGCGGTCGGCGTGCACGTCGTCGTCGGTCATCGGCACCTCGCCGCGCCGGATGCGCCGGGCGAGCTGGGTGCCCTCCTCGACGATCAGGGCGTACGCCGAGATGTGGTCGGGCCCGGCGCCCAGCGCGGCCTGGAGGGAGGCCCGCCAGTCCGCGTCGCTCTCGCCCGGCGTCCCGTAGATCAGGTCCAGGTTGACGTGCTCGAACCCCGCGGCGCGGGCCAGTTCCACGCACCGCTCGGGGCGGCCGGGGGTGTGGGTGCGGTCGAGCACCTTCAGTACGTGCTGGCGCGCGCTCTGCATGCCCAGCGAGATCCGGTTGAACCCGCCTTCGCGCAGCGTCGCCAGGTAGCGCTCGTCCACGGACTCCGGGTTGGCCTCGGTGGTCACCTCAGCATCGGGCGCGAGGCCGAACTCGTCCCGGATCGCGGCCAGCATCGCCACCAGGTCGGCGGCGTCGAGCAGGGTCGGCGTGCCACCGCCCACGAAGACCGTCTCGACCTGGCGCGGGTCGTCCCCCAGCACCTTGCGCGCGAGCCGCACCTCGTCGGCGACCATGGCGGCGTAGTTGTCCCGCGAGGCGAGCGCCCCGCCTGAACCGCGCAGCTCACTGGCGGTGTAGGTGTTGAAGTCGCAGTACCCGCAGCGGGTGGCGCAGTACGGAACGTGCAGGTAGAACCCGAGCGGCCGGTCGCCGGCCCCCTGGAGGGCGTGCGGCGGCAGCGCCCCGTCCACGGGCATGGGCTCACCGTCGGGCAGTGCAGAAGGCATGGCTCCATTCTCCGGCATCGCCCCGGCGTCGCGGGACGCGGCCGATCCGGCGCCGCTCCCCGCGTCCCTGCCGGTCCGCGGCCCGTCCTCCGCTGCGCTGGCGCGGCGCCGGGCCGCCGGCGGGGCGGACGCCGTCGGGGGCGCCATCAGTTGCGCCGTCGGCGGCACCGGCCGTAGCTCCGGCGATGCTGCCGGCGGCCCGTTCCGTACGGTCCGCCGCTCCGTCGGCCCCGCCACCTACTCCGCCGCCTGGAGGACCAGCAGGGCCAGGTCGTCGTTGGGCGGCGAGGCGGCGAAGGCGTGCACGGCCGCGCGCACCCGCTGTGCCACGTCGTGCGCATCGAGCCCGGCGCAGGAGGCCAGCACCTGGGAGAGGCCGTCGTCGTCATCGAACTGTGCCCGGTCCGAGCGGTGCTCGGTGACGCCGTCGGTGACGCAGAGCAGGGTCTCGCCGGGCAGCAGGTCGAAGCTCTCGCTCTGGTAGCAGACGCCGTCCATGACGCCGAGCAGCAGTTGCGGCGCGCCGCGCGCCGCCACCGTGCCGTCGGCGCGCAACAGCAGCGGCAACGGGTGCCCCGCGCTGGCCAGGGTGCAGCGCGCGCCGCCCAGCGAGCCGTCCCGCCGCACCCGGCCGGCGCCCGCGACACCGTCCGGACCCAGCACGCCGCCGAGGCCCACCAGGTCGTCCGGGGCCGGCGCGCCGGCGCCCCCGGCGGTGTTAGACAAATGACGCGGGCGCCGCGGGTGCGGGGGTTGTGGGGGGGGG
>NZ_JBEHZD010000649.1:0-3900 GCF_040240285.1 Streptomyces sp. HSW2009
GGGGGGGGGGGGGGGGGGGGGGGGGGGGGGGGGCGGGGCGCGCCCGCCGGCCCGGGCCGACCGCCGTGACGCCGGCCCGGTCGGCACGGGGCGACACCGCGTCAGCAGCGGCCCGCCGGGCAGGGCAAGCCTCCACGCGGACCAGGCCAGGGCCGCGGTCCGGAGCACCACGGCGTTGCCGCACCGCCGGGCTACAGCGCCGCCGCCCACCGCGATCCCCGCGCCCGCGTAGGCGCTCGTACGAAGGGCGGCGCCCCGCCCGGTCCCGTCCGGTTACGACCAGGGGCCGAGCCCGACGGCCCGCCCGTCCGCATCGCGCTCGACCTCCATCATGCCGGCCACCGCGCCCCGGTTGACGTGCCCGTACACGTGCGGGAAGCGGGTCGTATCGGGCACGCCGGGCGGCGGCTCGGGGTCGGCGGCCTCCCAGCGGACCATCGGGTCCAGCTTCTCCTCGTCGATGAGCAGCACCATCAGCGGCCCTACGGTGTCCCGGAAGTACGCGGTGGCCACCGCCAGCGTCGTGGCCTCGTCGGGGGAGCAGTGCACGAACCCGTCGTCGGCCAGCGAGCTCGGGGCGTACGGCCGGTCCGGCGCGGTCAGCCAGTCGTCCAGGGGAACCACGTGGAAGATCATGCGGAACGTTCTACCGGAATCCGGGCGCCGCGTACCCCCTGCGACCCCACGGACGTGCCCGCACACCCACCCCTCGGCCGCACCCGGCACCCGGCCGCACTCACCCCTCAACCGAACCCGGCCCCGGCCCGCACCCCCGTGCCCCTCCTCGCTTAGCCCGCAAGCCCGCAAGCCCGCAAGCCCGCAAGCCCGCAAGCCCGCAAGCCCGCAAGCCCGCAAGCCCGCAAGCCCGCCGGTCGGGGCGTGCCGTGGCCGGACCCGGGCATTCCGTCTCGGCTGGTGGGCAGTGGGCCGGTCGGCGCGCCGGGGCTGGTTAGGGTGGCGGTGAAGCGGTACGTGACCATGCCCAGCCGCAGCGCGTAGAAGGACAGCACCCAGTGAGAACCGCTCTCGTCATCGGCACCGGCCTCATCGGCACCTCAGCCGCGCTCGCACTGACCGGCCGCGGCGTCCACGTACACCTTGCCGACCACGATCCGGGGCAGGCCCGCACCGCAGCCGCGCTGGGCGCCGGCAGCGACACCGAACCCGAAGGCCCGGTCGATCTGGCCATCGTCGCCGTACCGCCGGCGCACGTCGCCGACACCCTCGCCGACGCGATGCGCCGCGGCCTGGCCCGCGGCTACCTGGACGTCGCCAGCGTCAAGGGCGGCCCGCGCCGGGAGCTTGAGGCCAAGGACTGCGACCTGACCCACTACCTGGGCACGCACCCGATGTCCGGCCGCGAGCGGTCCGGGCCGCTGGCCGCCAGCGCCGACCTCTTCGAGGGCCGCCCGTGGGTGCTCACCCCGAGCCGGGACACCGACACCGAGGTGCTGAACCTGGCACTCGAACTCGTCGCGCTCTGCCAGGCCGTGCCCGTCGTGATGGACGCCGACGCGCACGACCGCGCGGTGGCCCTCGTCTCGCACACCCCGCAACTGGTCTCCAGCATGGTCGCGGCCAGGCTCCAGCACGCCGACGAGACCGCGGTGCGCCTCTGCGGCCAGGGCATCCGCGACGTCACCCGGATCGCGGCCTCCGACCCGGGGATGTGGATCGACATCCTGTCCGCCAACCCGGGGCCGGTCGCCGACGTGCTCGCCGACCTCGCCGCCGACCTGGACGAGACGGTACGGGCGCTGCGCGCGCTGGAGTCCGCGCAGGAGGCCGAGCGCGACGACGGGGCGGCCGGCATCGCCGACGTGCTGCGCCGCGGCAACGCCGGCCGGGTCCGGGTGCCGGGTAAGCACGGGGCCGCGCCCGCCGCGTACGACACGGTGACGGTGCTCATCGGCGACCAGCCGGGCGAGTTGGCGAGGATCTTCGCCGACATCGACCGGGCCGGCGTCAACATCGAGGACGTCCGCATCGAGCACGCCACCGGCCAGCAGGCGGGCCGCATCCAGCTCGTCGTCGAGCCGGGCGCGGTGCAGCCGCTGACCACCGCCCTGCGCGAGCAGGGCTGGCCCATCCGGCACTGAGCCGCCGGGCGACCGCGGGCGACCGCCGGCACCCGCGGCCGGTGACGCCGGCGGGGCGGGCCCTGGCGGCGGCGCGGAGCGGTCGGGCCGACCGGTGGGCCCACGGGGCGGGGCGGGGCGCGGTGCTCGCCGTGCTCCCCAGGCGTTCCCGGCCGTGGCGTGGGGCCGGGGACTGCACGGGATGGTCATTCCAACAAGTAACCTTGTCGGAGACTTCTCCATTCGTGAACACTCCGTGTCCGCCCCGTAGTAACGCCCCGTGCATGAGGAAGGTGTCTGTCACCGTGGAAACCGCCGCCAGGACCGTACCGGCAGCAGTGATTGTCGGCATCGACGGCCCCTCCGGCACGGGCAAGTCCAGCACCTCCAAGGCCGTTGCGGCCAAGCTCGGCCTGCGCTACCTGGACACCGGCGCCCAGTACCGGGCGATCACCTGGTGGATGCTGACCAACGGCATCGACGTGAACGACGCAGCGGCCGTGGCCGAGGCCGCGGCCAAGCCCGCCCTCGTCTCCGGTACGGACCCGGCGGCGCCGACCATCACCGTGGACGGCGCGGACGCCGCGGGCCCCATCCGCACCCCCGAGGTCACCGCGGCGGTCAGCGCGGTCAGCGCCGTGCCCGAGGTGCGGGCCCGGCTGACCGAGCTCCAGCGCACCATCGCCGCCGATGCGCCGCGCGGCATCGTGGTCGAGGGCCGGGACATCGGCACCACCGTGCTGCCGGACGCGCACCTCAAGATCTTCCTCACCGCATCCGAGGCCGCCAGGGCCGCCCGGCGCAGCGGTGAGCTCGGCGTCAAGAGCGCATCGGAGGTCGCCGCGACGCAGGCTGCGCTCGCCAAGCGGGACGCGGCCGACTCGGGCCGCAAGACCTCGCCGCTCGCCAAGGCCGCCGACGCGGTCGAGGTGGACACCACGGAGCTGACCTTGGACCAGGTCATCGAGTGCGTCGTCACCCTCATCGAAGACAAGCAGCAGGGCGCGTGAGCACGGCCGCGGCGGAGCGTACCCGGGAGCAGCAGCCCGGGCCGAGCGGGCCGGGCGCCGCCGTCGGCCGCCGGATCGGCATCGGCCTGATGTACTCGCTGTGGCGCCCGCGGGTGCTGGGCGCCTGGCGGGTGCCGGCCGCCGGCCCGGTCATCTTCGCGGTCAACCACGCGCACGGGCTCGACGGGCCGATGCTGATGGGCACCGCGCCCCGGCCGGTGCACTTCCTGATCAAGAAGGAGGCGTTCGTCGGGCCGCTCGACCCGTTCCTGCGCTCCATCGGCCAGCTCAAGGTGGACCGGCAGAGCGTGGACCGGGCGGCGATCACCGACGCGCTCGGCGTACTGCGCCACGGCGGCGTGCTCGGGATCTTCCCCGAGGGCACCCGCGGCGAGGGCGACTTCGCCTCGCTCCGCGCGGGCCTGGCCTACTTCGCGGTGCGCGGCAACGCCCCCATCGTGCCGGTGGCGGTGCTCGGCACCAGCGACCGGCGCGGCCGGGCCATAGCGGCGCTGCCGCCGCTGCGCCACCGGGTCGACGTGGTCTTCGGACCGGCGTTCTCCGCCACCGGCGACACCCCGGGGCAGGGCTCCGGCGGTCGGGCGACCCGGGCGGTCCTGGACACGGCGACCGTACGCATCCAGGCGCGGCTGAGCGAGCACCTGGCCGACGCCAGGCGCCTCACCGGCCGCTAGACAGACGTGAGCGGCGGGGCGGCAGGGGCCCCCGCCGCGGGGCGCCCGGGGACACCCCCGTGTGGTTTAAACCTATGTCGCGGGCGACCCTAAACCGAGTGTTGATATGGGGGGGGG
>NZ_JBEHZD010000065.1:0-21922 GCF_040240285.1 Streptomyces sp. HSW2009
CCCCCCCACCCCCGCTCCGCGCCCGCCCGGGGGGCCGGGTGTGGTTTATACCCGCCCGCCCCGGCCCCGCCCGCGGCCCCCTCCCCTCCCCATGGGTGCACACCCGTGGGCGGGAGGGGGCCGCGTGCGTCGTACGGCAGCACGGCGCGCCCGCGCGGGGACGCGGGTGATGCGCGCGGGACAGCCGTGCGCGGGGCCCCGCGCCCGGCGGCCCCCCCCCCCCGCCCCCGCGCCCCCCGCCCCCCCCCCCGCCCCGCCGCCCCCCCCCCCCCCCCCCCCCCGGGGCCCCCCCCGGGGGGGGGGGGGGGGCGGGGGGCGCCGCCCCCCCCCCCGGCGGCCCCGCGCGGGGGGGGGGGGGGGGCGCGGGGGACCGCGGGGCGCGGGGCCCCTCGCACGGCGGCGCCCGCCCCGTCCCCCGTCGCCCTCGGCCGGCCGCCTCTCCCGTCGCACACCACCCCCGGCCGACCCCTTTCCCCGTCACACACCGCCCCGGCCGGACCCCGCCGGGCACCGCCACACACCGTCCCACCAGCAAAAACTCCTGGACCACGGACACCGCGGATGCCATAGTGCCCGCCATGAACGACTCCCCCGCAGCCGCCCGGCCGACGAACCCGCCCACCGCGGAAGACCCCGCTCCGCCCCGTACGTTGCCCGGCGGGCTGGTGCTGCGTACGGCGGGGCCGGCGGATCTGGAGCAGATCGGGGAGTTGCTCGCCCGGCGCGGGGACGCGGTGGACGCGCTCGATCACCGGCTGGTCGTGGAGGACCCCGAGGCCGGTTGGGCGTCCTGTGCGGTGGTCGTGGACGGGGACCGGGTGGTTTCCACGGCGACCCTGTTGGACGAGGTCGTCCGCATCGGTGACGTCCACCTGCCGGCCGGGCAGGTCGAGCTGGTCGCCACCGACCGTGCCTATGAGGGGCGCGGCCTGGTGCGGGCCCTGATGGAGTGGGCGCACGAGCGCTCCGCGGCCCGCGGGCACGTCGTCCAGGTCATGATCGGCATCCCGTACTTCTACCGGCTCTTCGGCTACGAGTACGCCATCGACATCCCGCCCGCGCGCACCGTGCGCACCCCGCCGCCGGGCGCCGTCCACGGCGGACCCGTACTGCGCGCCGCGCTGCCGGCCGACGTGCCCGCGCTGGCCGACCTCCAGGCAGCGGCGCAGGGCGGGTTCGACGTGGCGATCGGGCACCCCGCGGCCCGCTGGCGCTGGCTGCTCGGCCACGAGGCGAGCAGCCTGTGGGTGGTGGAGCGGGACGGCGCCGTCGTCGCCTCGGGGCGGATCACGCCGCCCGACGCGGGCGGGGTGCTGGTCGCGGAGGCGAGCGCGGTGGACGCGGCGGCGGCCCACGCGCTGCTGCGCGGCGTCGCGGCCCGCCGGCCCGGCGCGGAGATCAGCGTGGTGCCCCGGGCCGGTACGGGGCCGGCCGATGCCGGGCAGGAGTGGGTGGACGCGACGCCGCAGGGGCGCGCCGAGCAGTACTACGTGCGGATTCCGGACCCGGCCGCGCTGCTTGACCGGCTCCGCCCGCTGCTGGAGCGGCGGTTGGCCGCGGCCGGCATCGACCGCCCCGACCGGGCCGTCGTCATCTCCACCTTCGGCGCCCACTACCGGCTGCCGGTCACGGCCGACGGCCTCGGCCCGGTCGTCACCGGCGGCACGATGCAGAGCCCGGGCGCCGTGCGCGGCGCGGCGGTCGCCCCCGACCAACTGCCGGCGCTGCTCTTCGGCCCGCACGGCCTGGCGGGCCTGACCAAGCTCCGCCCCGACGTCTACGCCGGCGACCGCACCCTGTTCGACGCGCTGTTCCCGCCGCGGCGGGCCGACGTGCTGAGCTACTACCTGCCGTACTAGACGGCTCACGGCCCTGCCGTACGGGGCCGGCCCCCGTGCGGCTCGGGCGTCCCGTTCACTCCCGTCGTGCCGGGCCCTGGCCGGTCGTGGCGCTCAGGGGGAAGAGCCTGGCCAGGGCGGCGACCGGGGCGGTGCCTTCGGGGCGGGCGGCCGGGGCGCGGTCGCGGTAGTCGGCGAGCAGGCCGCGGATCGCGGTGGCGAGGTCGGTCAGCTCCGCCGGGGTCAGGTGCAGCACGGCGCTGAAGGACTCGTCCCGCTGCCATGCGGCCGGCGCCAGGTCCCGGTGGGCCAGCCACTGCTGGTAGCTCTCGTCTTCGAGTCCGCGGGCCAGCGCCGTGAACGCGTCCTGGCCCGCCGCCCCCTGGCCCGCGGGGGCGGGCCCGTCGGCCGACGCCCAGCGCAGCCGCCACGGGCGGGCCCGGCCGCCGTGGTGCGGGGCCTCCTCGATCAGCCCGTACCGGGCGAGTTGCCGCAGGTGGAAGGAGCACAGGCCGGAGCTGTGGCCGAGCCGGGCCGCGGCCTCGGTGGAGGTGAGCGTGCCGACCTCGGCCAGCAGATCGAGCAGCGCGACGCGGACGGGATGGTCCGGCAGCGGCTGGTGGGGGCGGCCCGGCAGGGCGGGGGAGGCGTGTGGGGCGGTGGGGTGCCGGTGTTCAGTGCTCACTTTGCAAAGAGTGCTACTTTGCAAAGGACTTGGCAACCACGACCCGTCACCCGGCCAGGCCTCCGCGGTCCGGCGGCTCGGGTGGGCGCGGGGACCGAAAGGGTGGGGAAGGCGCATGGCAGCGGGGTTCGATGACGCGGCGCAGGACCGTCGGGTACGGGTGCAGGGCGAGCCCGTGGCGTCCTTCCCGGCGCTGCCGCCCGCGGCGGTACGGGGCTCCGCGCGGCGGATCACCGAGGTCGGCGAGCCCGTACTGCACCGGCGGTGCCGGGAGGTGACGGAGTTCGGCACGCCGGAGCTCGCCGCACTGGTGGACGACATGTTCGCGACCAACGCGGTGGCCAGGGGCGCCGGGCTCGCGGCCAACCAGGTGGGCGTGGACCTCCAGTTGTTCATCTGGGACATCACGGACGACTGGGGCGTACGGCACGTCGGGCACATCGCCAACCCGGTCCTGGACGAGGTGCCGGCCGCCGACCGACGGCTGGTGGAGGAGTCCGAGGGCTGCCTCTCGGTGCCGGGCCCGTACCGGATGGTGCCGCGGCTGGACCTGGCCACCGTGCGGGGCCTGGACCAGGACGGCCGGCCACTGGTCATCGAGGGCCGCGGCTACTTCGCCCGCTGCCTCCAGCACGAGACCGACCACCTGCACGGCCGGCTCTACCTGGACCGGCTCGGCCAGCGGGACCGGAAGACCGCACTGCGCGAGATGGAGCGCAGCAGGGACGAGGTGCTGGCCCGCCGCGCGGCCACGGCCGAGCGTCTCGGGAAGTAGCGGTGGTGCGGGTGAGGGGGCGCGGACCCTCGGCCCGGCGACGCCTCGCCCGTGCCACCGGCGCCCCGCCTCCCCTCACCTCCGCCGCCTTCGCCCCACGCCACCTCAGCCGTGCCGCCTGCACCCGCGCCCCACACCCCGCACCCCGCTGAAACCGTGCACCCACCCGCACCTCACTGAACCGCGCACCCACACCCACACCCACATCCGCACCCAGCCCCACGCCCGGGCCCCGCCCAGCCCCACGCCGCCCCGCGCGCCCACCCCCACCCCATCTGTCGCGCATGCGCCCGGCCCCCACCTGCACCCGTACCCGTGCCGACCCCGTCCCGCGGGCTCCCCGTTCGACTCGCGGGCTCCCCCGTTCGACCCGTGTGCCTCGCCGTACGCCCCCCGTACGCCCCCGACGCCCGTCCCCCCGTGCCGTGGCCTGATGGGGGCGGTCCGGTGCGCGGTCGTGCAACCGCTCCCACCGGTGGCGTTCGGCGCCGGTCGGGCCGAAGCGGGCACACACACGACGTCGGGCCCCCTGGTGGCGGGCGCCACCCAGTGCAAGAGTGGCGGCGCTCATAGTCACCGCGCTGACCTGAGCCTGGGCCAGTGCCCTGAGGTGCGCGGACGTCCCCACCCGAGAAGGGAACACGGCAGGTGAGCCAGGAACGCGAGTGGAATCAGGGCGTGGCGGCCCTGTTGCGGTACACCGCGTGGCAGCACCCGAAGCGGTACGTAGGCCCGCACGGCGACTCGTGCTACGTGGCCAGTGACAATCTGGACAGCCCGCTCTCGCACCTGATGCAGAGCATGGAAGACGGGGCGCTCGACCATGTGGCGTCGGTCACCGAGCACGCCCGGGCGACGCTGCGCGGCACGCCGTCCACCGACCAACTCCGCGGCGCCCTCAGCGAACTCGTGCAGTGCTCCGACCGGGCGTTGCGGATCGCCGCCTGTCGCGGCGAACGGCTGACCGCGGACGCCAAGGAGCACCCCACCGACGACGAGGACGACACGCCGGCGCCCTGACCTGGCCCACTGACCTGGCGCCCCGCCCCGCCCTGCCCCGTACCGCCGCCGCGCCCGCCCCGCTCCCCTGCCGCCGGGCCCGCCTCCTCCCCCGGCTCCCCTCGCGCCCCCCCTCTCCCCACCCCCGTCCCGTACCTCGGCCCCCACCTGCGGTTATCCGGTCGGGGTCGAGGGTTCGCCGCGCCGGTTGGACGGTGGCGGCGTGGCGCAGGAGAGTGGAGGCCGCGCGGTGCGCGGGGGTGGAACCGCGGGGCGCGAAACGGAGAGGAAGGTAGCTCGCATGGCACAACAGGTGCGGGGCGTGGTGGCCCCGGGCAAGGGCCAGCCGGTTCGGGTGGAGACCATCGTGGTGCCCGACCCGGGCCCCGGCGAGGCGGTCGTACGGGTCCAGGCGTGCGGCGTGTGCCACACGGACCTGCACTACCGCGAGGGCGGCATCAACGACGACTTCCCGTTCCTGCTCGGGCACGAGGCGGCGGGCGTCGTGGAGTCGGTGGGCGCCGGGGTGAGCGAGGTGGCGCCGGGCGACTTCGTCATCCTCAACTGGCGCGCGGTGTGCGGCCAGTGTCGGGCGTGCCGGCGAGGCCGCCCGTGGTACTGCTTCGCCACCCACAACGCGACCCAGAAGATGACCATCGCCGAGGGCCCGGCGGCCGGCACGGAGCTGACGCCGGCGCTCGGCATCGGGGCGTTCGCCGAGAAGACGCTGGTCGCCGCCGGCCAGTGCACCAAGGTGGACCCGGCGGCCTCGCCGGCCGCCGCCGGGCTGCTCGGCTGCGGCGTGATGGCCGGCCTCGGCGCCTCCCTGAACACCGGCAACGTGGGCCGCGGCGACTCGGTCGCCGTCATCGGCTGCGGCGGCGTGGGCATCGCGGCGGTCGCCGGCGCGCAGTTGGCCGGCGCCAGCAAGATCATCGCGGTGGACCTGGACGACCGGAAGCTGACCCAGGCGCGCGGTCTGGGCGCCACGCACACCGTCAACGGCCGTACCGCCGACGTGGTCGAAGCCGTGCGCGAACTGACCGGCGGCAACGGCGCCGACGTCGTCATCGAGGCGGTCGGCCGCCCCGAGACGTACCGGCAGGCGTTCTACGCACGCGACCTGGCCGGCACCGTCGTCCTGGTGGGCGTGCCGACGCCGGAGATGAAGCTGGAGCTGCCGCTGCTCGACGTGTTCGGCCGCGGCGGCGCGCTGAAGTCGTCCTGGTACGGCGACTGCCTGCCGTCCCGCGACTTCCCGATGCTGATCGACCTGTACTTGCAGGGCCGGCTCGACCTGGACGCGTTCGTCAGCGAGACGATCGCGCTGGACGACATCGAGGAGGCGTTCGCCAAGATGCACCGCGGCGACGTGCTGCGTTCGGTGGTGGAGCTGTGAGCAACGGCGCGCGCCTGGACCACCTCGTCACCTCGGGCACGTTCTCGTTGGACGGCGGCGTGTGGGAGGTGGACAACAACGTCTGGCTGGTCGGCGACGACCACGAGGCGTACGTCATCGACGCCGCGCACGACGCCGCGGCGATCCTGGCCGCGGTCGGCGACCGGCGGCTGCTCGGCATCCTGTGCACGCACGGCCACGACGACCACGTCGACGCGGCCCCCGAGGTCGCCGACGCGACCGGGGCGCCGATCCTGCTGCACCGGGACGACGAGGTGCTGTGGCGGATGCGGCACCCGGACCGGGCCCCGGACGGGCAGCTCGCCGACGGCGACGTGTTCACCGGCGGCGGCACCGAGCTGCGGGTGCTGCACACGCCGGGCCACTCGCCGGGTGCGGTGTGCCTGTACGCGCCGACGCTGACTGCCGGGGCACCGGGCGCGGACGGGGCACCCGGGGCGGGGACGGTGTTCTCGGGCGACACCCTGTTCCAGGGCGGGCCCGGGGCCACCGGCCGGTCGTACTCCTCGTTCCCGACGATCATCGACTCGATCCGGGACCGGCTGCTCACGCTGCCGCCGGAGACGGTGGTCCGCACCGGACACGGCGCCACCACCACGATCGGCGCCGAGGCGCCGCACCTGGCGGAGTGGATCGCCCGCGGGCACTGAGGCGTTGCACGCTGCGCATCGGACACTGCGTACCGTCGCGGGCCGGCGCTCGGGTTCTCCCGGGGCCGGCCCGCGCGCCTGTCGTTCTCGGTCGCACTCGATCTCGTGGAGAAAAATTAGAAAAAATCAGGACATAGCCGAACCCTTCGACCGGAGTGCCGCGTCCTCGCTTATGTAGTCCCGACTCTCGCTCCCGGCGCAGACCGGGGGCGACGACGCAAGGAGATGAGTGACATGGCAGCAACGACGCGCCGCGCTCGCGCAACCGCCGTGGCCCTGGCCCTCGGCGTAGCCGCGGGTGGTGCCGCGCTCGGCCTGGGCACGGCCTCCGCCCAGGCGGCCGACACCGCCCGGGCCGCGGCCCCGGCCAAGCCGTACGTCACGGTCGATACGGGCAGTAGCGCAGAGCTCTTCATCCGCCACTACCCGAGCACCGACTCCACGATCCGGGGCTCCCTGCACAACGGGGACCAGCGGGGCGTGGACTGTAAGGTGCGGGCGCAGAACATCGCCGGCGACACCGTCTGGTACAAGCTCCGCGGCAAGGAGCAGTGGGTCAGCGGCAAGTGGGCCAAGCCCACCGGCACGGTCAAGTACTGCAACGAGGTCTACCCGAGCGACCACCGCGTCGCCGCCACCAACGGGGTGGGCTAACCCGCCCCGGGCCCGATAGGGAACCCGGCGCGGGCCAGCGGCCCCGGCACCGCGCGCGGGTCAGCGGACCGGTCGCCCGCGGGCGCCGGCGAACCGACCGAACGCCCCGCCGGACGCGGAAGTTCCAGTGTCCGACGGGGCGTTCGGCTGCCCGCGGCCGGGCCCCCCGCCCGCGGCCGGGGGCGACGGTCCGCCACGGGTCGGCGACCGACCCCGCGTCAGCGGACCCTGTTCGACAGCACCAGCCCCCCGCCTCCCCCGCTCAGCGGTTGGCCCCCGCTCAGCGGGTCGTCAGCAGCGACCTCCACTCGGCCGTCAGACCGGCCCCCGCCTCGATCGCCGCACAGGTCGTGTTCGCCCGGCAGGCGCGCTCCGGGTCGGTCGCCGACAGCTTGGTGTTGCCGGAGATCTCGACCTCCTTGGCCTCGCCCCACCACACGACCTGGGTGTCGTCCCAGAAGTTGCCGGTGAAGCGCACCCGGCGGGGCGCCACGCCGCCCAGCGAGCGCTGGTTCTGGTAGACGACGTTGCGGGTGACGGTGATGTGGTCGCCGCCGTCGTCGGTGTAGATCGCGTACGGCGGGTACTCGGGCTGGCCGGCGGCCGGGTTGGTCACCCCGTGCACCACGTTCCCCGCCACCCGCGCGCCGTCCGCGAACGAGGGGCCCTGCGGGCCGTTGGAGTAGATCCCGCCGCCGTCGATGAGCGCCGTGTTGGTGCGGAAGACGCGGTTGTCGAGCACCTGGGTGCCGCGCGCGGTGGTGGCGTCGCCGCCCGCGTTGAGGAACGCGATCCCCGAGTACGGAACGTCGTTGACCTGGTTGTGCGCGACCAAGGCGCCCTTCGGCTGGTCGAGCAGGATGCCCCAGGAGCCCCGGTAGTCCAGGCCCACGTGGTGCACCCAGTTGTTCTCCACCCGGGTGCCGCGCGCACCGGCCGGCTCCGCGCCGCCCGGCTCGATGTGGATGCCGCCGGCCGACACGTCGTCGATCACGTTGCCGCGTACGGTGCTGTCGTACGTGCCCTCCGTCAGCGCCAGCGCCTGCGTGCCGAGGCGGGTGAACCGGCTGCCCTCGACGGTGACGCCGGCCGCGCCGCGGAAGGTGACGCCGCCCGGAACGGTCCGCACCTCCTGCTCGACGGGGTCGTCGCCCACGTAGTACCAGTCGCCGATGACGTGCGGGAAGCCCTCGGGCCGGTCCGGGCCGAGCCAGGTGGTGTGGCTGAAGGTCAGCCCGCGCAACGACACGTCACGCAGCGGCTGTTGGGCCGTGCCCGTACCGTCGACCAGCCGCTCAAGGACCGGCGCGACGACGTCGCTGGGCGCCCCGCGCTCGCCGGTGCGCGGCAGGTAGGAGAGCACGTGGTGGCCGGGGTTCGACCGGTCCAGGTACCAACTGCCCGGCTTCCGCAGGAAGCTGGCGCTGTTCTCCACGCCGGTGGGGTCGATCATCCCGGGCCCCTCCTCGGAGATCGAGTCGTAGAGCTCGGTCGCCCGCCGGAAGCACGGCTGGTCCATGGTGATGGTGGTCCGCCGGGCGTCGCCCGCGATGCCCGCGACGCCGCACCTGCCCTCGGAGTACGCGGTGTCGAAGGTGTACACGAACTCCACGTCCTGCGGGCGCTGCCAGGACTGCGGGGCCGTGCTGTCGGTGACGTAGCCGGTCGCGGTCCGGGTCACCTTGCCGGGCAGCCCGGCACCGAGCGCGGCCCGCGCGGCGCGCTTGCCGCCCACGAACAACTGCCGCGTCTCCAGGTCCCCCACGTCCGCCCGCCACACCCCGCCGGCCGCCGAACGCCAGCCGGTGACCGACCGGCCGCCGCTGAGCGTGACCTGTTCCCGGTCGGCGCCGCCGTAGCCGTACGCCTGGTAGACCACCCGGTGCCCGTCCCGGCCCCCGTCGCCCGCCGCGCCGGAGAGGGTCAGCGGCCGGTCGAGTCGGTACGTCCCGGCCCGCAGGTTCACCACGACGTCCGAGGCCATCCGCCCGGTCAGGGCCCGCACCGCCTGCTGTGCCCGCGCCGGCGTGGCGAACGGCTTGGCAAGGCTGCCGGGCCAGGAGTCGTCACCCCAGGGCGCGACGTAGAGCTGGGTGGCGTCGCGGGGTGTGGGTGTGCCGGGTGTCGTGGGGGTGGTGGGTGTGGTCGCGGTGGGGGTGGTGGGTGTGGAGTTCGTGGGGGCGGCCTGGGTTGCGGCGGCCGGGGTGATGGCCAGCGGCACGGCCAGGGCCAGCGCCCCGACCCACCGGCGGGACCGGCCGGCGCGGGCCTGCCGGCCGCCCGGGTTCTCGGCCGCGTCAGCCGTACGGGCGGGGGGGGAGTACGGGGCCGGGCCCGGGCCCGTGGCCGAGCCGGTGCCCGGGGCGGGCGGGGGGATCTGCGGCATGCTCATGTCCTCCTGGGGGAACGTCGGGCTGACCGCCGGCCGCCTCGTACGCCGCACGCGACACGGTGTTTCGGCACGTCACGGCCGTGTCATGGGGGTGGAGCGAGGCGTGGGGCCGGAGTCCGGGGCGGCGTTCGGCGGTCGATGACGACGCTATGCAAGGGGCGGCGGGCGGGGCGGCGGGCGCAGGGCGGGGAGCCCTCTTCGACCGCCGGTCAAGCCCAACCGCCCGCCCTACGACCCGAGTCGAAGATCGCCCACCGCAACCTCCTCCTCACGGATGAGGCGAACCGATGCTGAACGCCCCGGTGGGGTGGGGTGGGGAGGGTGCGTGGGGGTGGCCGGGTGGCCGGGGAGTGATGAGGCGTCTGCGGTACGGGCCCGGGGGCGAGGCGTCCTGTCGTACGGGGCCAGGGGCGGGGTCAGCTCTGGCGCGGTCTGACCAGCCCGAGGTCGTACGCGAGGACGACCGCCTGGACCCGGTCCCGCAGCTTCAACTTCCGTAGGACGGCGGAGACATGGGCCTTGACGGTCGCCTCGGTGAGCCCGAGCCGGTCGGCGATCTCGGCGTTGTTGAGGGCGAGCGCGATCAGCCGCAGCACCTCGTACTCGCGCTGGGTGAGCGCCGCGACCTCGTCCGGCGTGGTCTCCGACGGCGCGGGCAGCACCTGGACGAACCGGTCGAGCAGCCGCCGCGTCACGGTCGGCGCAAGCAGTGCGTCGCCGCCGGCGACCACCCGGATGCCCTCCACCAGTTCGGCCGGCCGCACGTCCTTGAGCATGAACGCACAGGCCCCGGCGCGCAGCGCGGCGAACACCGCGTCGTCCACGTCGTACGTGGTGAGCACGATGATCCGGGCCGGATTGCCGGACGCCACGATCCGCTCGATGGCCGCGATGCCGTCGACGTGCGGCATCCGTACGTCCATCAGGATCACGTCGGGGCGCAGCCCGGCGGCCAGCACCGCGGCCTCTTCTCCGTCGGCGGCCTCGCCCACCACCTTCAGGTCGGGCTTGCCGTCGATGATCATGCGGAACCCGCTCCGGACCAGGGCCTGGTCATCGGCGAGGAGGACCTTGATGGGGCCCGGTGCGGAGCCGTCGGGCGGGGTCGCGGTCATGGGCATCAGGGTAGGCGGCGGCCGGCGGACCGACCGCGTCCGGGCGGTACGGAGGTGTCGTTTCGGCTTGGTGTTGTTTCGGGTTGGTGTTGTTTCGGGTTGGTGTTGTTTCGGGTTGGCGTGGCTTCGGGTTGGAGTGGCTTCGGCTGGGTGTCATGGGGTGGGTTCGCGCCGCGGGGGCGGGGTGGGTCCGGCTCGCGGGGGCAGGGTGGCTTCGGTTCCGTTGCGGCGGGTGCGCCCGCGTCAGCGCCCCGTGTCCAACGGCAGCCGTGCCCAGACGCGGAAGCCGCCTTCCGGGAGCGGCCCTGCCTCCAGGGTGCCGCCGAGCATCGTGGCCCGCTCACGCATGCCGACCAGCCCGAAGCCGCTGCCGGGCGAGGTACGGGGCAGAGGTTGGGGCTGGCGCTGGGGGGCGGGGGCACTTTTGCTACCGGTGGGGGCGGTTTCGGTGGGGCGCGGCGCGTCTGGCCCCGGGCGCGTGGGCGCGGCGCCGGCGGGTGGGGCGTTGAGCGGCGACGTGTCGAGGGGGGAGGCGCCGGCCGGCGCGGTGTCGACGGGTGCGGCGCCTGCGGACGAGGCGCTGGTGGGCGAGGCGCCAAGGGAGGGGGCGCCGGTGGGCGGGGCGGGGCGGGTGGGTTGTGTGGTGCGGCCGTCGTCGCGTACCTCCAACTCCAGCGTGCCGGCGGTGGTCCGCACGGTCACCACCACCTCGCTGGCGCCGGAGTGGCGCAACGTGTTGGTCAGCGCCTCCTGCACGATCCGGTACGCGGACAGTTCCACGCCGGCGGGCAGCGGCCGGCCCCGGCCCGGCGCCCCCGGAGCGGCAGCCGCACCACCCGCGCCGCCCACCGCACCCGCATCACCCGCATCACCCGCGGCGTCCTCCCGGCGCAGGGTCACCCGCAGACCGGCGGCGCGTAGCGGCTCGGCGAGTTCGGCCAACCGGTCGAGGCCGGGCTGTGGGCGGCGGGGCTCCTCGGCCTCGCCCGGGCGGACGGCAGCCAGCAGCCGGCGCAGCTCGCCGAGGGCGATCCGGCCCGCGGACTCGATCGACTGCAAGGCCGCGCGCGCCTGGTCGGGCCGGTCGTCGAAGACGTCGTCGGCCGCTGCCGCCTGGACGACGATGACCGACACGCTGTGCGCGATCACATCGTGCAACTCCCGGGCGATACGGGCTTGTTCCTCGCCGATGGCGCGCCGGGTGGCCTCCGCGATGGCCGCCCTGCGGTGCCGTACCGCCTCGCCCAGCGCCCACGGCACGACGGCGACGGCCATGGCGAACTGGGCGTCGGCGCTGGGCCCGGTACGGAAGTTGAGCGCGGTGACGCCGAGCAGACCCGCGAGCCCGCACAACGAGATCAGCGGCGGCCGGGCGGCGGCCAGCGAACCGACGGCGATCAACCCCGCGTACGGGAAGACCCCTTCCGGCGCGACCAGGTGCACCACCACGCCGCCGAGCAGCGCCACCGCCATCACCTGCACGGGGTACGAGCGCCGCCACCACAGCGCCCCGCCCTGTGCGAAGCCGGCGAGCAGCCACAGCGGCGCGAGCGGCCACGCGCCGTCGAAGCTCGCCGCCATCAACGTGGTCAGAAAGCAGCCGAGGAGCAGCGGCAACACCAGGTCGATGAGGCGCCGGGGCCAGCCGTTGCGCACCCCGAGCACCCGCCGCACGCGGACCCGCGCCCGCGCCATCACCCCCACCGCCGGCCCCGGGCCCGTACCCGTATCCGCGCCAGCCCTCGTACCTGCACCCGTACCAGACACCACCGGATTATGACCCGGGACGGGTACGCGGCGGCACGGGTACGCGGCGGGCCGCCGGCCGGGGCCGGGCTCGCGTGGGTCGGGGCGGCGCCGGGCCCGGGGGGGGGCCGGGGCCGGGGGGGGGGGGGGGCCGGGGGCGCCGCGGGCGGGCCGGGGGGGGGGGCGGGCGGCGGGGGCGGGGGGGGGGGGCCGGCGGCGCCCGGGGGCGGGGGGGGGCCCCGGCCGGGGGCCGGGCCCGCGGGGGGCCCCCCCCCCCGGGCCCGGGCGGCGGCCCGGTCAGGGCTGGTCGGGGTGCCAGGCGGCGACGAGGGCGAGCAGGCCGGGGAAGCGGGCGTCGAGGTCGGCGACCCGGACGTGGCTGCGCCGCTCCAGGCCGTACTGGCGCTGGCGGGTGACGCCCGCCTCGCGCAGCGCCTTGAAGTGGTGGGTGAGGGTGGACTTCGGGCGGTCGAGGCCGAGCCAGCTACACGGGTGGTCGAACTGCTCCGACTCCAGCAGCAACTTGCGGACGATCGTCAGCCGCAGCGGGTCGCTCAACGCCCCGAGCACCACTTCGAGGCGCAGGTCGGCGACGTCCGGTTCGGGCAGCCTCGGCGGGAGGTCAGCCGGCTCCGGCAGCAGCGCGAAGACCGGCCGCACGGCATCGGCCGCCGGCTCCGACACCTCCGGTGCCCGGGACGCCCCTGACGTTCCCGGCGTTCCCGACGCTCCTGGCGTCTTGGGTGGTCCTGACGTTGCGGATGGTCCTGGCGTTGCGGATGGTCCTGACGCCTTCGACGTTCGCGACGACATGGGCCCCACTCCCCTCTCGCCCCCGGCACGGCATGGCACGGCAGACGCGGTGCGACGCAGCACACGAACTTTCAGTACGAGTTGAATCGTACTGCATGCTAAGTTCGAATCAACTCGTACTGACTGCGGTGGAGGGATCAGTCGTGCCCAAATCAGTCATGCCCGAAAGGGACTCGGAGGCGGTACTGCCGGACCGCGGACCGGGGCTGGGCCCACGGCACGGATCGACGCCCCGACCGGGGCCCGACTCCGGGCCCGACGCCGGACGCGGACCGGACGTCGCCCCGCGGCGCGGCTCAGGACCCAGGTCAGGACTCGGCCCAGGCCGCGGGCCAGGAGTCGGATCGCGCCTCGGGGCAGGAGTCGGATCGGGCGCCGCGTCGGGTGACGGCCCGGGGCGCGGGGAGGCGCCGCTGTGGTGGGTGTGGTTGGCCACGTGGCCCGTCGTCGCCGTGTTCGTCCTCTCCAACGCGGCCACCCCGCTCTATCTGATCTGGCAGCGTGACCTGGGCTTTTCCCGGGGCACGCTCACCGTGGTGTTCGCCTGCTACATCGTCGGGCTGCTGAGTTCGCTGCTCGTTTGCGGCGTCGCGTCCGACCGGTGGGGCCGCAAGCCCGTCCTGCTGCCGGCGCTGGGGCTGGCGTTCGTCGGCTGCGTCCTCTTCGCGACCGCCGGCAGCGTGGCCGCACTGGTCGCCGGCCGGCTGCTGACCGGCATCGCCGTCGGCGCCGCGGTCTCCGCGGGCATGGCCGCCGTCACCGACGTGGCCGGGCCAAGCCGCAAGCGGACCGGCGCGCTCTTGGCCTCCTGCGCCATGGTCTTCGGCGCCGGCCTCGGCCCCCTCCTGGCCGGCGTCGTGTCCGAGACCCTGCCCGGACCGACGGTCACCGTCTTCCTGGTGGAAATGGTCCTGCTGGCCTCGGCCGCCGTCACGGTCTGGCGCATGCCGCTGCGGCACCCGTCCGCGCGACCCGTACCGCCCGGCGCGGCGGCAACCGCGGCTGCGGGTGCGGCGGCAACCGCGGCGACGAACACCGCGGCCGGCGCGCCGAAGAACGCGGCGCCCGGTGCGACGAAGGGCACGCCGAAGAGCGCGGCGGCAGGCACCCCGCAGCGGGCGCCGGTGGGCTCGTGGGTGCGGGTGCCGCGCGTACCGCGCGGTCGGGGGCGCCAACTGGGCCTCGGCATAGCGGTGTTCGCACCCGGCCTGGCCGCCACCTCCTTCGTGCTGTCGCTCGGCCCCTCGCTCCTGTCCGACCTGCTCGACTCCGACAGCCGGGTGCTCGCCGGCGCGATGGCCTTCGTGATGTTCCTCGCCTCGACCGCGGTGCAGTTCGGCGTGCAGCGGCTACCCCGCCGTACGATCCTGGCCACCGGGGCGGCCAGCACCCTGCTCGGCATGGGCGCGCTGGTCGCCGCGGTGCACACCTCGGCCGTACCGGTCCTGGTCGCCGCCGCGCTGCTGGCCGGTGCCGGCCAGGGGATGGGGCAGCTCGGCGGCCTCTCGCTGCTCAACGCGAGCGTGCCGCCGGAGCGGCTGGCCGAGGCGAACGCCGCCCTGAACGTCGGCGGGTACGCCCCCGCCGGCCTGCTCGCGGTCTCCGTCGGCTTCCTCGGCGACGGCGTCGGCCTCACCAACGCGGTCACCCTCTTCGCCACCGCCCTCGCCGCGTGCGCCGTGGCCGCCGCCACGATCGTCCTCACCAGCGACCGGAGCGCCATGGAACTCGCGTGAGCGATGCCGCGGAGACCGCGGCGCGGTGGGGCGGCAGGGCGGCACGGCCGCGGGCGCAGCGGCATCGCGGCGGCGTCGGCATCGCGAGGCCCGGCGCGCGGACGGGGTCACGGGACGCCGGCGGGGCGGCGAGATCACGGAGCACTGACGCGAGCGATTGCGGTCTTGCCGCGCCCGCGGCGGCACACCGCGTACGGCGCGGCGAGCCACCCCGCGGGACCAGCCGAACACGTGCAACCAGAAGGCCGCCGCCCCGCCGGATCAGCCGCCCCGCCGGGGGGACGGACGACGCCGCCTCGGGGCCCGACCCCCGGGGGCGAACCAGGGGCCATCCCCGGGCCCACCCGCGCAGCCCCACACAGAACCGCAGCGGGTCCGTGGTCGCGGCCCCGCCGTGACACCATCGGCCGTGTGATCGACCTCGGCTACTCCCTCTCCCCCCGCTTCCCGGACCCGCCGCAGACGGACTACCGGACCGCTGACGTGCACGCGCTGCGGCACGACCTGTTCTGCGGCGACGTCTATCTGGCCGACACCAAGGCCGACCGGGAGGTGTCCACAGCCTGGGGGTGGGTGCCCGTCCTGGACTTCGCCTGGGCGCTGTGCGACATCGTGGAGCAGCTCGACACCGATCCGCGCGGCAACCGGTCGGCCACCCCGATCCACGCCGAACTCGACTTCACCGAGTCCAGCGACTGCATGCTCTTCGAGCGCCGGTTCGGCTGGGTGGACGTCACCGCCGACTGGGTACCGCTCGAAGAGCCGCCGCTGACGTTCAACCACCGGGCCCTGCGCCGGGAGGCCCGCGACTTCCTGCACGACCTGGTCGCCGACCTCGCCGACCTGCACGAGGGCCTGGCCGACAACCCCGCGGTCTGGGACCTCCAGGCCCGCTTCCCGCGCGTCTGACCCGTCCGCCGCGACACCCCGCCGCACCCGCTCCCCCCCCCACTCCCCCCTCGGCCTCATCTCGTCCCCGCCCGCACCCTCAGCCCCCGCCCTCCCCCTCCATCTCGCTCCGCTCGACGCGGATGCCCAGTTGGGCGGCGAACGCCGGGGCCAGGTCCAGGAGTTGGGACGGACTGATGACCGCGCCGGAGAGGGCGTCGAAGCCGCGGGCGACGTCGAGTTCGGCCACGTCCCGCAGGTCGACGTCGGCCAGCCGGGCCGCGGTGAAGTCCACCCGGCGCACAGTGCAGCCGGCGAAGGAGACCCGCTCCAGCTTCGCGCCGCCGAAGTCCGCCTCGACCAGCATGCAGTCCTCGAAGGTGACGTCCTTGAGCGTGGCCCGGCGCAGATTCAGGTAGTCGATCTTGCCGCCGCGCACCACCACCCGCTCCCACGCCCCGCCGTGCGCCTGCGCCCCGCCGAGCCGGGCGTCCGTCAGCTCCACGTCCCGCAGCCCGGCGCCCGACAGGTCCGTACCCACGCCGTGCACCCCGTCCAGGACGCTGTCGATGAACCGGGCGTTGCCGAGCACCGCCTCGTCCAGCGCACAGCGGCGCAGCGCGCAATCCAGGAAGCGGGCGCCGGACCCGTCCTGGTCCCGCAGGTCGAGATCGGCGAACTCCACCCCGTCGTAGTCCCCTTCGACCTCAAGGCCGCCCGCCCCGTACGGCACCAGGGGCGGCAGCGACAGCGCCGACCGCCGCGGCGGACGCACCCCACCCCGCCCGGCACTCCCCGCACTCCCTCCACGCCCCGCACCAGCACGGCCCGACCGGCCCGCGCGGCCACCGGTTCGCCGCTGCTCCCGCTCCGCCACCCGTACCGCCTCCGTCTCTGCCGTCACCCGCACCGATCGCGCGGTCACGCCGCGCCGCCCCACACCGCACCCGCCCACCGGCCCCGCCCGCCGACCCTGCGGGGTCCCGACCGTCCCCATCGTGAACCATGGGTCTGACAATGCCCCTGAAGGCCGGCGAACCTCCAGGTCAACGGGCCACCGCCGGCACCGGGGCCGCGTCGCGGCCGATCGCGGCCACCCGCCCCCGACACTCCCGATCTCCCACACCCCTTGACTTCAACAATGGTTGAAGTTAGACGCTCGTCGCAGGACGCGGCCCCACGGGCCCCCACCGACACCGACGGAGATCCCCATGCACGCCATTCGTCTGCACGCCTTCGGACCGGCCGAGAACCTCACGTACGAGCAGACCGCGGACCCGCGGCCCGGGCCCGGCGAGGTGCGGATCAAGGTGGCGGCGGCCGGCGTGCACGTCATCGACACCTACTTCCGGGCCGGCTCCGACGAACTCCCCTACGCGCTGCCCGAACTGCCCACCGTCCCCGGGCGCGAGGTCGCCGGCACCATCGACGAGCTGGGCGAAGGCGTGGGCGACGAGTGGCTGGGGCGCCGGGTGGTGGCGCACCTGGGGATGGCGCCCGGCGGATACGCCGAACTCGCCGTGGTGGACGTCGAGAAGGTGCACGTGCTCCCGGACGGGCTGACCGACGCACAGGCCGTGGCCATGGTCGGCACCGGCCGCACCACCGTGGGCATCCTGCTCTTCGCCGAACTCACCGCCGATGACCTGGTGATCGTCACCGGGGCCGCCGGCGGCATCGGCTCACTGCTCGTGCAGTACGCGCGCTCGGTCGGCGCCACCGTGGTGGGCCTGGCCGGCGGCCCGACCAAGGTCGCCCGGGTCACCGCACTCGGCGCCGACACGGCCGTCGACTACGAGTCCGCCGGCTGGGTCGAGCAGGTCGGGCGGGCCGTCGGCGACCGGCGGGCCACCGTCGTCTTCGACGCCGTGGCCGGCGCGCAGGGGCTGGCCGCCGTCGACCTGCTCGGCCCCGGCGGCCGGCACCTGGTGTACGGCTGGATCGGCGGCCCGCTCCAGTTCACCGACGCCGAGCTTGAGCGCCGCGGCATCACCTCGCAGCAGGTCATCGGCAAGCCGCTGCTGGACCGGATCGGCGGCCCCGCGGGGATGCGGAAGCTGGAGGAGGACGCGCTGGCGCTGGCCGCGTCCGGCACGGTGGTCCCGCCGGTGCACCCGTTCCCGCTGGCGGACGCGGCTGCCGCGCACCGGGCGATCGAGACCCGCGGCACGATCGGCAAGGTCGTCCTCGTCCCGTGAGCCCGGGGTGGGCCCGCCCCCCCCGCCCACACCCCGGGCGGGGCGCCGCCGCCCCCCCCCCCCCCCCACCGGAGCGGGTCAGCTCTCGCTGGCGCGGGCGGCGGCGACGATCGCCGACGTGATGCGGGCCAGGTCCTCGTCGCCGGTGATGTACGGCGGCATCGTGTAGATGAGGTCGCGGAACGGGCGCAGCCACACGCCGTTGCGGATCGCCGCCCGCGAGGCCGCCGCCATCCGTGTCTCGTCCAGCGGGCGCTCCAACTGGACCGCGCCGATCGCGCCGAGCACCCGCACCGACGCCACGCCCGGCAGCGAGGCCGCGGCGCTGAGCCCGTCCCGCAGCCCCGCCTCGATCCGCTTCACCTCGCCCTGCCAGTCGTAGGAAAGCAGCAGGTCGATGTTGGCGCAGGCGACGGCGGTGGCCAGCGGGTTGCCCATGAAGGTGGGGCCGTGGGCCAGGACCGGCAACTCGCCCTCGGATATGCCGCGCGCCACCTCGCTGGTGCACAGGGCGGCGGCCAGGGTGAGGTAGCCGCTGGTGATCGCCTTGCCCACGCACAGCACGTCGGGGGCGACATCGGCGTGCTCGGCCGCGAACAGTGCGCCGGTGCGGCCGAAGCCGGTGGCGATCTCGTCGAAGACCAGCAGCACCCCGTGCTCGTCACAGGCCCGCCGCAGCGCCCGCAGATAGCCGGGCGAGTGGAAGCGCATGCCGCCCGCGTTCTGCACCACGGGCTCCACGATGACCGCCGCCAACTCGTCCGCGTGCCGGGCGATCAGCTCGCCCAACTCCCGTACGTACGCCGCGTCGGGCTCGGCGTCGAAGCCGGCGGGCGGCTGCTCGGCGAAGACCTGCTGTTGCAGGACCCCCTGCCACATGCTGTGCATCCCGCCGTCCGGGTCGCACACCGACATCGGCTGCCAGGTGTCGCCGTGGTAGCCGCCGCGCCAGGTCAACAGCCGCTGCTTGGCCGGCTTGCCGACCGAGCGCCAGTACTGGAGGCACATCTTGATGGCGACCTCGACCGATACCGAACCGGAGTCGGCCAGGAAGACGTGCTGGAGCGGTTCGGGCGTGATCTCCACCAGCTTGGTCGCCAGCCGGATGGCCGGCTCGTGGGTCAGCCCGCCGAACATCACATGGCTCATCCGCCCCAGTTGGGCGTGGGCGGCCTCGTTCAGCACCGGGTGGTTGTAGCCGTGGATGGCCGACCACCACGAGGACATCCCGTCGACCAACTCGCTGACCCCGTCGACCGGTTCCGCGAGCCGCAGCCTGACCCCGGCCGCCGACTCCACCAGGAGCGGGGGCTGGCGGCCCGGCATCGGACCGTACGGGTGCCACACGTGCTGCCGGTCGAGCTCAAGCAGCCGTGCGGGGCTCATCGGCTCAGGCATTGGGCGGCAGGTCCGTGCCCGCGCCGCGGCGGCGCACCGCGACCAGATCGGGGCGCGAGGGGCCGGCGGCGCCCGTGCCGCCGGCCGCTCCTTCCGCTGCGGCGACGGCCGCGGCAGCGGGCTCGGCCACCGGTCCAGTCGCTGATTCCGTCGCTGATTCAGTCGTTGGTACGGCCGCCGCTTCGGCCGGTGCGGCACCCTCGCCGCACGGCCCGCAGCCACCGCCGGTGTGCCCCCCGCAACCACCGGCGCTCGCCCCGGCATCGGCGTGCGAGCCGCACCCCGCGGCGGCCAGCGCGTCGGCCCGGTGCTGCGGGAGCGTGGTCGTCCCCGCGCCCTCCACCTCGAACCCGGCGTCGGCGATCATCGCCAGGTCGTCCTTGCCCGCCTGGCCCTCACTGGTCAGGTAGTCGCCGAGGAAGATGGAGTTGACCAGGTGCAGGGCGAGCGGCTGCATCGTCCGCAGGTGCACCTCGCGCCCGCCGGCCAGCCTGACCTCCACATCGGGGCAGACGAACCGCACCATCGCCAGGATGCGCAGGCAGCGCTGCGGGGTGAGGTTCCACTCCTTGGCCAGCGGCGTGCCCTCGAACGGGATGAGGAAGTTGACCGGCACCGAGTCCGGGTCGAGCTCGCGCAGCGAGAAGACCACGTCCACCAGGTCGGCGTCGCTCTCACCCATGCCGGCGATCAGCCCGGAACAGGCCGAGAGCCCCGCCCCCTGCGCCTGCTGCACGGTCTCCACCCGGTCCGCATAGGTGTGCGTGGAGGTGATCGCGCCGTACGTCGCCTCGGAGGTGTTCAAGTTGTGGTTGTACGCGTCGGCACCGGCCGCCCGCAGCCGCTCCGCCTGCCCGTTCGAGAGCAACCCGAGGCAGGCACAGACCTCGACGTCCTCGTTCTGCTCCTTGATGGCGGCGATGGTCTGGGACACCCGGTCCACGTCCCGGTCGGTGGGGCCGCGGCCACTGGCGACCAGACACACCCGCTTGGCGCCGCCGGCCACCCCGGCCGCCGCGGCCTGCGACGCCTCATCGGGCTTGAGCCAGGTGTACTTGAGGATCTCGGCCTTCGACCCGAGCCGCTGCGAGCAGTACGAGCAGTCCTCGGGGCACAGCCCCGACTTGAGGTTGACCAGGTAGTTGAGCTTCACCCGGCGCCCGAACCAGGCACGGCGCACCCGACCGGCCGCGGCCACCACGTCCAGTAGTTCGTCATCGGAGGTGGTCAGTACGGCCAGCGCCTCGTCCCGGGTCGGCAGCTCGCGCCGCAACCCCTTGTCCACCAGCGTCTTCAGCAGATCCATGGCGCTGATCCTGTCTCATGGCACCGCCCGCGTCCAAGGAGGGAACGCACAACGACGTCGGTTGGAGGTGTGTGGATCACCACACCCTGCCTTCGGGCACGGCCGGATACGTTCTTTGCTAACCCCACAGAACCCAGGGATGGCCCATGCCTGAACACGTCCGCCCCACCGCAGCCGGAGGCGCCGCGTTCGACTGGCTCGACGCGCAGCGCGCGGAGCGCGAGCGAGCCGGTCTCGTACGCACCCTGCGCCCGCGCCCGGCGGCCTCACCCCTGCTCGACCTGGCCAGCAACGACTACCTCGGCCTGGCCCGACACCCGCAGGTCACCGCGGCGGCGGCGGACGCGGCCCCGGGGGGGGGGGGGCGGGGGCCCCCGGGGGGGGGGGGGGGCGGCCCCCGCCCCCCCCGCCGCCGCGGGGGGGGGGGGGGGGGGGCGCGCGCCGGGGGGGGGGCGCGGGCTCCACCGGGTCGCGGCTGGTCACCGGGACGACCGAGCTGCACGCCGAACTGGAGGCGGAGTTGGCCGCCTTCTGCGGATTCGAGGCGGCCCTGGTGTTTTCGTCCGGTTATGCGGCCAACCTTGCGGCCGTCACCGCGCTCACCTCCCGTGCCTCGCTCATCGTCTCCGACTCCGACAACCACGCCTCGCTCATCGACGGCTGCCGGCTCTCCCGGTCCGACACCCGCATCGCCCCGCACGCCGACGCGGAGGCGGTCGACAAACTCCTGGACCAGGAGCCGGGCGCCCACGCGTCGAAGCTGGTCGTCACCGACGCGCTGTTCTCCGTCGACGGGGACGCCGCGCCGCTGCCCGCACTCGCCGCCGTCTGCCGCAGCCGCGGGGCGGGCCTGCTCATCGACGACGCGCACGGCCTCGGCGTCATAGGCCCGGCCGGGCAGGGCTCCCCGCACACCGCGGGCCTGGCCGGCGCGCCCGACGTGGTCGCCACCGTCACCCTCTCCAAGTCGCTCGGCGCCCAGGGCGGTGCGGTGCTCGGCCCGGCCCGCGTCATCGAACACCTCGTCAACGCGGCCCGTACCTTCATCTTCGACACCGGGCTCAACCCGGCCGCCGCCGGCGCCGCACTGGCCGCCCTGCGGCTGCTGCGCGCCGAGCCCGAGCGCGCCGAGCGGGTCCGCGCCGTGGCCCGCGCGCTGCATACGGGCCTGGCGGCGGAAGGGCTCGCGGCGGTGCGACCGGACGCCGCCGTGGTCGGGGCGGGCGGGCGCGCGGGCGCGCCCGGGCGGGGCGCGGGGGCGGGGGAGAAGAGAAAAGGGGCGGCCCCGGCGCGGCGCCGGGGGGGGGGG
>NZ_JBEHZD010000650.1:0-3896 GCF_040240285.1 Streptomyces sp. HSW2009
GGCCGTCGGGGGGGCGGGGCGAGGTGTTTATGACACAGGGGCCGGGGCACCCCCGCCACGCCGCCCCGCGCCACCGCCGCACCGTGCCGCCGCCCCGCCGCCCGGGCTGCTCACCGCGCCCGTACCCACATCGCCCCGCGGCGCCCGGGCGTGTCAGAAGAGCTGGTCCTGGGCCGGCCCGGCGGCCGGCTCCGCGGCGAAGGCGCCGTCCGTGCAGGTGATCAGGCCGCGCTCGAAGTCGAGCAGTTGGCGCTTGCGGGCCAGCCCGCCGCCGTACCCGGTCAGGCTGCCGGAGGCGCCGATGACCCGGTGGCAGGGGACGATGATGCTGACCGGGTTCTTGCCGTTGGCCAGGCCCACCGCGCGGGCCGCGCTCGGCTGACCGATGGCGTCGGCCAACTGCCCGTACGAGATGGTCTCGCCGTACGGAATGGCCTGGAGCTCCTCCCAGACGCGGCGCTGGAAGGGGGTGCCGTGCAGGTTCAGGGTCAGGTCGTCGAAGGTGTCGCGGTCGCCGTCGAAGTACTCGGCCAACTGCTCGACCGCCGCGTCGAACGGGGCGTCGTCGGGGTCGCCGAAGCTCTCCTGCGGCGGCCGGTGGCGCTGGTCGGTCATGTAGAGACCGGAGAGCAGCCCATCGGTGGCCACCAGGGTCAGCGGGCCGCAGGGGCTGTCGATCAGGGTGTGGACGCGGTCGGGCACGGCGGGGAGTTCTCCTCGGGAGGGTCGGGCGGAAACGGGTGCTGCGGCGGGCGGACCACGCGGCGGTGGGCCGGGGCGGCGCCGGGTGCCGGGTGGCGGGGCCGGGGTCGGGGGCTGGAGGCGGAACGGGGCTCGGGTGGGACGGTACCGGCGGTGGGCCGCCTGGCCGGGAGGGCCGGTGAGCGCCGCGGGCGGGGTGCGCGGCGCGCGGCCCCGGTCAGCCGGTCGGCAGCAGGTTGATCGGGTGGTCGTCGGTGGCCCAGAGGTACTGCACCGCGTACGCCCGCCAGGGGCGCCAGCGTGCACTGTGCCGCACCAGGGCACCGGGCGTGGCCGGCAGTCCGAGGCCGGCGGCGGCCCGGCGGACGCCGAGGTCGCTGGGGAGGAAGGCGTCCGGGTCGCCGAGCGCGCGCATCGCCACCACCTCCACGGTCCACGGCCCGATGCCGGGCAGCGCGGCGAGCCTGGCGCGGGCCTGTTCCCAGTCGCTGCCGACGCCGAGTACGACGTCACCGCCCGCGAGCGCGTCGATCAGCGCGGCGAGGGTGGCCCGCCGGGTGCGCGGCATCGCCAGCGCCTGCGGGTCGTGGTCGGCGAGCGCCGTGGTGCTGGGGAAGAGGTGGGTGAGCCCGCCGGCGGGGTCGTCGACCGGTTCGCCGTGCGCGGTGACCAGCCGGCCGGCGTGAGTGCGGGCGGCGGCCGTGGAGACCTGCTGGCCGAGGACGGCGCGTACGGCGAACTCGTCGGCGTCCACCGTGCGCGGCACCCGGCGCCCGGGCGCCTTGTCCACCAGCGGGGCGAGTTGCGGATCGGTGCGCAGCAGGTCGTCGGTGGCGACCGGGTCCGCGTCCAGGTCGAGCATCCGGCGGCAGCGGCTGATGGCGCCCGCCAGGTCGCGCTGGTCGGTGAGCGAGAGGTGGCAGCAGATGTGGTCGGGCATCGGGCGCAGGCTGACGATGCCGTGCCCGTACGGCAGCCGTAGGGTGCGCCGGTACGCGCCGTCGCGCCACTCCTCGACGCCGGGCACGGCGGTGGCCGCCAGGTGCCCGAACAGGTTGTCCGGGCAGAGCGGGGCGCGGAACGGCAGCCGCAGACAGAGCACGCCGGGGGTGCCGGGGCGCTGGCCGGCGCGGGTGCGCCCGCGCAGTTCGGTCGGCGACAGCGCGAAGACCTCGCGGACGGTCTCGTTGAAGGTGCGGATGCTCGCGAAGCCCGCGGCGAAGGCCACCTCGGCCATCGGCAGTTCGCTGGTCTCGATCAACAGCCGGGCGGTCTGTGCGCGTTGGGCCCTGGCCAGGGCCAGCGGGCCGGCGCCGAGCTCGGCCAGGAGTTGCCGCTCGACCTGCCGGGTGCTGTAGCCGAGCCGGGCGGCGAGCCCCGGCACGCCCTCCCGGTCCACCACGCCGTCCGCGATCAACCGCATGGCGCGGGCCACCAGGTCGGCCCGCTCGTTCCACTGCGGGGAGCCGGGGCTGGCGTCCGGGCGGCAGCGCTTGCAGGCCCGGAACCCGGCCTGCTGCGCGGCGGCGGCGCTCGGGTAGAACGACATGTTCTCGACCTTGGGCGGCACCACGGGGCAGCTCGGACGGCAGTAGATGCGGGTGGTCAGGACGGCGGTGAAGAACCACCCGTCGAACCTGGCGTCCTTGGACTGCACCGCCCGCACGCACCGGTCGAAGTCAGTGTGCATGCCTTCAGCATCGCCGCTCACCGACCCCGCTGGCTCGCGGAAATCCGACATGGCCCTCTGGGTGGCCGGGCGCCTGCGGCATCGATTTGTCGATAGGGGTGAGGGGGGTGGCGAGCCGCGCCGGGTGGGGGCGGCCCCGTGCGCGCGTACGCGCGGGGGCGGCGGCAGATGGCGGATGCGGTGGCGCTGCGCACGCGCGCACGCGTGGGCAGGCAGTGGGAGCGGGGGCTGTGGGAGCGGGGCTGCGACGCCTGGCAAATCCGGTGCCGCTGCACACGCCCGTACGCGCGCGGGCGGATGGGGAGCGGGGCTGCGACGCCTGGCAGATCCGATGGCGCTGCATACGCCCGTACGCGCGCGGGCGGTGGTCGCCCGTACGCGCACGGCCGGTGGGCGACGCCCGTACCGCACGCCCACCGCGCCAGGCCCGTACCGCACCCGGTCTGCTCCCCGCGGCGCGGCCTCGCCGCCGCCGTGCGCGGCGCCTACCGCTGCCGGTCCCCCGCGCGCAGCCGGCGCCACACCGCGCGGGCCGCGTGGTGGCCCGACATGCCGTGGACGCCGGGGCCCGGCGGGGTGGCCGAGGAGCACAGGAAGATCGCGGGGTGGGCGGTGGCATAGGGGACCCGGGCCAGCTTGGGGCGCAGGACGGTCTGCATCCCGGCGAAGGCGCCGCAGCCGATGTCGCCGCCGACGTAGTTGGCGTTGCGGGCGGCCAGTTCGGGCGGGCCGGCCACCGCACGGGCCAGCACCAGGTCACGGAAGCCGGGTGCGAAGCGCTCCAGTTGGCGTTCGACGGCCTCGGTCGCGTCGCCGCGCCAGCCGCTGGGCACGTGCGCGTACGCCCAGAAGGTGTGCTTGCCGGCCGGTGCGCGGGTCGGGTCGATCAGGCTGGGCTGGGTGGTGATGAGGAACGGCACGCCCGGGTCGTGGCCGGCGACGGCGGCGTGCAGGGCGGCGTCGACCTCGCCGTAGGTGGCGCCGACGTGCACGGTGCCGGCGCGCCTGGCCGCGTCCGCGGTCCACGGCACCGGCCCGTCGAGCGCGTAGTCCAGCTTGAAGACGGCGGGCCCGTACCGGAAGTCGCGGTAGGCGTTGCCGAGCCCGGCGATGCGGGCCAGTGCGGTGGGCGAGGTGTCGAAGACGTAGGCGCGGGCCGGCGGGAGCTCGTCCAGGCGGCGCACCTCGTAGTGGGTGTGCACCTCGCCGCCGAGTTCGCGCAGGTACGCCACGAGGGCGTCCGAGATGGCCTGTGAGCCGCCGCGGGCCACCGGCCAGCCGACGGCGTGCGCGGCCAGCGCGAACATCAGGGCCACGCCGCCGGTGCCCGGGCCGCTGAGCGGGGCGATGGCGTGCGCGGCGAGCCCGGCCAGCAGGCCGCGCGCCTTCTCGCCGTCGAAGCGGCGGGCGAGCAGCGCGGCCGGTTGCAGGGCGAGCGTGCCGAACCGCGCCCAGCCGGCCGGGTCGCGGGGCAGCCCGAGCCAGGGGGTGCGCAGGAAGTCGG
>NZ_JBEHZD010000651.1:0-3884 GCF_040240285.1 Streptomyces sp. HSW2009
CCCCCCCCCCCCCCCCCCCCCCCCCCCCCCCCCCCCCCCCCCCCCCCCCCCCCCCCCCCCCCCCCCCCCCCCCCCCGACCGGGCCGGCCAGCGCCCGGGCACGAGCAGCCACCTGATGGGAGACCCCACCCGATGAGGACCGCCCCGACCGCCGTCCCGAACCCGGCCGCCGCCGGCACCGGGTCGCGCAACGGCGCGCGCGGCACCGCCGGCGCCCGGCCCTTCACCGGCCTGGGGACGAGAGCCAGCGGCGGGGCCGGCGGCTCCCGCGCCGCGGGCGCGCGCGGCGGACGGGGGACGGCGTGAGTCGCGTGGAGCCGCTGGTCGGCTCGGTCCTCAACACGTTGGCCGGGCCCGCCCCGCAGGTGGCCGGGCGAGCCGCGTACGCGCTGTTCTGCTATCCGCTGCGGCGCGGTGCGGTGCTGCCGCGGGAGCGCGCGGTGCACGAGCAGGCGGTGACCGACGAGTTGGTCGTGGCCGGCAAGCGGGTGCGCTGTTACCGCTGGGGCCCCGGGGAGCGTCCGGTGTTGATGGTGCACGGCTGGCAGTCCCGGGCCTCCCGGTACGCGGGGTTCGTGCCGCGGCTGCGGGCGCTGGGGCTGACGGCCGTCTCCTTCGATGCGCCGGGACACGGCTCCTCGTCGGGCCGCAGTACGACCGTGCTCGAATACCGCAGGATCATCGCCGAACTCCAGGCGCGCTACGGGACCTTCCATGCGGTCATGGCCCATTCGCTCGGCGCCACCAGTGCCTTCCTGGCGCTGCGTGCCGGCGTCCGCGCCGAGCGCCTTGTCACCGTCTCGGCGGTGAAGGACTTCGACCACTTCGCCGACGAGTTCTCCCGCATCCTGGCGCTGGGGCCAGGGTTGCGACGGGATCTGCGGGAGCGGATCGAGCACCGGCTCTTCGCCGAAGTGTCCGATCCCTGGGAGCTGTTCGACGCCACCCGCAACCCCGCGGAGATCGGCGTGCCGATGCGGGTCATCCACGACGTGGACGACGAGATGGTCCCGGTCGCCCAGGCGCACGCGCTGAAGGCGGCGTACGGGGACCAGGCGGACCTGGTCCTCACCCGCGGTCTCGGGCACCGCAAGGTGCTCGGTGAACCGGCCGTCATCGAGAGCGCGTTGGAGTTCATCGCACCGGCGCCGGTGGACCACTAGATCCACCTTTAAAATAAACGTACGATCGTTTACTTTTATCGTGCGTCGCCCCCGCACGCTCGGCGACCGCTGCGCTACCGATGACCACCGCGCGCTCCACGGCGAAGGGACCCTCGCGCAATGACCACCGCCTCACCCCAGTCACCCGACGTCGGCCCACCCGAAGCCGCTGCGGCACCGGACGGCAAGGCACCGCAGCCGGCCTCCGCGCAGGCGGCGGCGACGGCCAAGCTGGCGCTGATCGTCGCCTCCGGGGCCACCTTCCTCGCGGTGCTCGACACCACGATCGTGAACATCGCCTTCGCCGACCTGCGCGCGGACTTCCCCGACGCCTCGCTGTCCCATCTGACCTGGGTCATCACGGCGTACACCGTGGTGTTCGCGGCGCTGCTGGCCGTCGCCGGCCGGACCGCGGACATCGTCGGGCGCAAGAAGCTGTTCCTGTGGTCCACCGTCCTGTTCACCCTCGCCTCCGCGCTCAGCGGACTGGCCGTCGGCGTGCCGATGCTGGTCGGCGCCCGTGCGCTCCAGGGCGTGGCCGCCGCCGGCATGATCCCCTCGGCACTCGGCCTGGTGCTCCAACACACGCCGGCCGCCCGCCGACAGGTCGCGCTCGGGGTGTGGGGCGCGGTCGGCAGCATGGCCGCCGCCGTCGGCCCGAGCCTGGGCGGTCTGCTGGTGGACGCCTGGGGCTGGCGCAGCGTCTTCCTGATCAACCTGCCGGTCGGGCTCGCCATCGTGCTGGTCGCGGCCAAGCTGGCCGGCGACCCGGCCAGCGGGCGCCGACTGCCCGACCCGGTGGGCACCGTCGCGCTGGCGCTCGGCATCGGCGGCATCGTCTTCGGCGTGACGCAGGGCACCGAGTGGGGTTGGGCCAGCGGCCGGGTGATCGGCCTGCTGATCGGCGGCGCGGTGCTGCTCGCCGCCGCGCTGCTCACCTCGCGCCGGCACGCCGCGCCGGCCATCGAGTGGGACCTGTGGCGCAGCCGTAGCTTCGCCGCCACCAACGTGGCGTCCCTGCTCTTCGGCGCGGCCATGTACGCCTACCTGCTGAGCACCCTGCTGTTCCTGAACGCGGTGTGGGGCTACTCCGAGTTGAAGGCCGGTCTCGCGGTCACCCCGGGCGCCTTCGCCGCCGCGGTCGGTGCCACCGTGGTCGGCCGGCGGGTCAGCCCGCAGCACCAGTGGGTCGCGGTGGCCGGCGGTTCCGCGCTCTTCGGTGCCTCCTGTGCGGCGATGTACCTGCTGCTCGACACCGAGCGCCAGTACCTGGCGCTGTGGCTGCCGATCGGCGTGCTGGCCGGGCTCGGCATCGGTGCGGCCCTGACCGCCATCTCCAACGCCGCGACGGCCTCGCTCCAGCCGCAGCGCTTCGCCTCGGGCTCCGGCCTCCTGATGACCACCCGTCAGGTCGGCGGCGCCCTGGGGATCGCCGCGCTGGCCGCGATCCTCCAGCGACACAACGCCCTCGACGACCAGGGCTACCTCCAGGTGTTCCTGGCCTGCGCCATCGGGTCGGCAGCCGCCGTCGTGGTCGCGCCGACGATCCGTTCCCGGGCCACGGAGCAACCGCAGCCCGCGCCCCAGTAGCGGGATTTCCCGCCGTGCCAACGATGTGAGGAAGAACGCGTCATGCCCCCCATCGATCGATCCGACCGCAGCGTCGCCCGCGCCGAGCGCTTCCTGCTCACCGAGCTCCAGCCGGTGGTGGAGAGCAATCTGCACCGGCACCTGGACGTCGCCAAGGAATGGTTCCCCCACGAGTACGTCCCCTGGAGCGCCGGGCGCGACTTCTCCGGTCCGCTCGGCGGGCAGGAGTGGACCCAGGACGAGGCGACCCTGCCCGAGGTGGCCCGTACCTCGCTCGTGGTCAACCTGCTGACCGAGGACAACCTGCCCGGCTACCACTTCGCGGTGGCCGAGTTCGGCAAGGACGGCCCGTGGGGCAACTGGGTCGACCGGTGGACGGCGGAGGAGGCCAGGCACGGCGCCGCGCTCCGCGACTACCTGCTGACCACCCGGGCCGTGGACCCCAGGGCCCTGGAGCGCGCCCGGATGGCGCACATGTCGGCCGGTTACGACCGCCCCGACGGCTACAGCGCGCTGCACGCGATCACGTACGCCGCCTTCCAGGAGCTGGCCACCCGCATCTCGCACCGCAACACCGGCCAGATCAGCGGCGATCCGATCTGTGACGCCCTGCTGGCCAAGATCGCCGCGGACGAGAACCTGCACATGGTCTTCTACCGCAACCTGGTCGAGGCCGCGTTCGAGCTGGCGCCCGACACCGCCATGGAGGTCGTCCGCGACGTCGTCGTCGGCTTCGAGATGCCCGGCTCCACGATCAAGGACTTCGGGCGCAAGTCCGCCGAGATCGCCATCGCCGGCATCTACGACCTCCGGCTGCACCGGGACAGCGTCGTCATGCCCATCCTGCGCAAGTTGCGGGTCTTCGAGCAGGAGGGTCTTGGCCCGGTCGGCGAGGCGGCACGGGATGAACTCGCCGCTTTCATCGCCCAGTTGGACGTCAAGGCGACGTCCTTCACCGACCGCCGCGAGGGCATCCGCGCAGCACGCGCCAAGCGCGAGGCGGCCACCGTCGCCGTCTGAGGAAGGACGTCCGCGCCCCTCCCGGCCCCGCCCCCCGCCGCCCCCCCCCCCCCCGGGCCCCGGCCGGCGGGGCGGGGGGGGGCCGGGCCGGCCGGGAGGCCCCGGGCCCCG
>NZ_JBEHZD010000652.1:0-3868 GCF_040240285.1 Streptomyces sp. HSW2009
CCCCCCCCCCCAACCCCCCCCCCCCCCCCAAAAAACCCCCCCCGTGGCCCCCCCCCCCCCCCCCCCCCCACCCCCCCCTCCGGCCCCCCCCCCCCCCCCCCCCCGGCCCGGCGGCTCAGTGGCTCGGTGGCCGGCCCGTGGGCCGTACGAGCCGCACAGGTCATACGAGCCGCGCGGGGGCTGCGGCCGTACGGGGCGGGCGCCCGGCGGCGCTCAGACCTGGTTCAGGCCGCCGTCGACGTACAGGCTCGAACCGGTGACGAAGCTGCTCTGTTCGGAGGCGAGGAAGGCCACTGCGGCGGCGATCTCCTCCGGGCGGCCGAGGCGGCCCAGCGGTACCTGGGAGACCAGCTGCTCCCGGAAGCCGGTCGCCTGGTCCGGGTCGGGGACGAGTCCGGCGAGGCCGGGCGTGTCGGTCGGGCCCGGGGTGATCGTGTTGACCCGGATGCCGCGCCCCTTGAGCTCGTTGGCCCAGGTCCTGGCGAACGAGCGGGTGGCCGCCTTGCTCGCCGCGTACACGCCGAACGCCTCCGCGCCGACGTCCACGTTGGTCGAGCCGTTGAGTATCACCGATGCGCCGTCGTTGAGCAGCGGCAGCGCCTTCTGGACGGTGAACAGCATGCCGCGGAGGTTGATGCCGAAGAGGGTGTCGAAGTGCTCCTCGGTGATCTCCTCCAGCCTGGCGAACGCGGCGATCGAGGCGTTCGCGAACAGCACGTCAAGGCCCCGTCCCCGGTCGCGCACCGCCGCGTAGAGCCGGTCCAGGTCGGCCAGGTCCGCGACGTCGCCGACGACGGCGGTGGCCGCGGGGCCGATCGTCGCGAGCGCCGCGTCGAGCTCGGCCCTGCGCCGGCCGGTGATGAACACGTGCGCCCCCTCGGCCGCCAGCCGTACGGCGCTGGCCAGGCCGATCCCGGTGCTGCCGCCGGTGACCAGGGCGGTCTTGCCTGCGAGTAGTGCCATGTCGGTAACCCCCTTCGAGTTCTGCATCGATCGATGCAGAAATGGACCGTAGCACTTCTGCATCGGTCACTGCCGAAGGGGATAGGCTGCGGGCGTGGGAACCAAACAGAGCGGCCCCGTCGGACGTCCGCGGGGGTTCGACGCGGACGAAGCCCTTGAGCGCGCCATGCTGACCTTCTGGGAGCACGGGTACGAGGGCGCCAGCCTGGCCACGCTCACCGCGGCGATGGGCATCTCCGCCAAGAGCATGTACGCGGCCTTCGGCAACAAGGAGGAGCTGTTCCGCAAGGCCCTGGCGCGCTACACGGAGGGGCCGGGCGCCTATCTGGCCCGGGCCCTGGAGGAGCCGACCGCGCGCGAGGTGGCCACCGCGATCCTGGCCGGAACCGTCCGCACCACCACCCGTCCCGCCCGGCCGCACGGCTGCCTCGGCGTCCAGGGCGCGCTGGTCGCCAGCGCGGCCGGGAGCGACGTCCGCGACCTGCTCGCCGCCTGGCGCAACGACGGCTGCTGTCGGGTCCGCGACCGGTTCGTGCGCGCGCGGGAGGACGGCGACCTGCCGCCGGAGAGCGATCCGGTCCTGCTGGCCCGCTACGTCACGACGCTCGTGTTCGGCATCGCCGTACAGGCGTCGAGCGGCGTCGACCGCGAGGAACTACAGCGCATGGCGGACGCGGCGCTCCGCACGTGGCCGCTCTGCTGAGCCGGAGCACGTGCCCCGCGCCCGCGCGCGAGGGGCAGGCATGGGCCGGCGGTCGCCCACGGGTTGACCGCACCGCCCGCGTCCGCGCGCGAGGCGCCCCGGTCTGCCCTTCCCGTACGAGGTGCTGTGCTGCGCCGCCCCCGCGCGCCCGCGCACGCGAAGGTGCGGGACCTGGGCGGCCCCGCGGCGCACCGCCACGCGTGTACCCGCGCACGCGAGGCACCTCGGGTCGGCGCGCGGCAGATCAGCAGCAGATCGCGGCAGGGCCGGCAGCAGATCAGCGGCGGACTGGTGGCGGGGCAGCGGCGGGCAGTGGCTGCGGAGCAGCGGGGGATCGGTGACCCCGCGCGCGGTGGGTCAGCGTGTGGGTTCGCCCGCCGGTGCGTCCCGCAGGGCGTGGCCGAGGGCCGTGGTGAAGCGGTCGGTGGTCGCCCGGTCCCGTACGGCCAGCCGGAGCCAGTCGGTGCCGAGGCCGGGGAAGGTGTCGCCGCGACGGACCGCGAAACCGGCCGCCCGGAGCCGGTGGCGTACCGCGTCGGCCCCCGGCAGGTGGATGAGGACGAACGGGCCGGCCGCCGGCTCGCAGACCCGTACGAGCGGGAACTGAGCCAGCCCGGCGATCAGATGGGCCCGGTCGGCGGCGATGCGGTGGGCGGCGTGGGCCGCCTCCGCCCGCGCCTTGGGCGTGCTGCACGCCTCGGCGGCGGCGAGCGCCGGCGAGGACACCGGCCACAGCGGCTGGGCCCGCTCCAGCGCGCCGATGGTGGCCGGATCGGCCAGCACGTAGCCGATGCGCAGCCCGGCCAGGCCCCAGGTCTTGGTGAGGCTGCGCAGCACGACCAGCCCCGGCACGTCGGTGCGCGCGGCCAGCGACGCGCTCTCGCCCGGCACCGCGTCCATGAACGCCTCGTCCACGACGAGCGTCCGGCCGGGCCGGGCGATGGCCGTCAGCACGTCGGCGGGGTGCAGTACGGACGTCGGGTTGGTGGGGTTGCCGATCACCACCAGATCGGCGTCGGCCGGCACGTCGTCGGGGCGCAGCCGGAACCCGTCGGCCGGCCGCAGCAGTACCCGCCGCACCGTCCGCCCCGCGTCCCGCAGCGCCGACTCGGGCTCGGTGAACTGCGGGTGCACCACCACCGGGCGGCGCCCCGGCAGGGCCCGCGCGATCAGGACGAACGCCTCGGCCGCCCCGGCCGTGAGCAGCACCCGCTCCGGCGGCAGCCCGTGCCGCTCGGCCACCGCCCCGCGCGCGGCCGTGCCGTCCGGGTAGGCGGCCAGCGTGTCGAGCGATGCGGCGATGCGGGCCTTGAGCCAGCGGGGCGGGGTGTCGGCCCGCACGTTGACGGCCAGGTCCACCAGGGCCGCGGCGCTGCCCCGCACCTCGGCGTCGCCGTGGTGGCGCAGATCGGGGCCCGGCCCGGCGGACTCCACCGCGGGGCCGGGCGCCGGCTCCGTGCGCTGCAAGGGCATCCTCACGCTCCCCACGCCCCGGGCGCCGGCAGCCGGCCGCCTCGCCGGGCGCCCGCGGCCCCGGCCCCGGGGGGGGGGGGGGGGGGGGGGGGGGCCGCCGGGGGGGGCGGGGGGGGGGGGGGGGGGGGGGGGGGGGGGGGGGGGGGCCGGGGGGGGGGGGGGGCGCCCCCCGGGGGGGCGGGGGGGGGCGGGGGGGCCCCCCCCCCGCGGGGCCCCCCCCCCCGCCGCCGCCGGTTCGGTGAGGCGCCACGGTGTCCGGTACGCGAGCGGCGCCCCGTACCCGCCGGTGGCCGGCCAGGACTCGCGGCGGTGCCCCGTGACGTTACCGCTGGCCACCGCGGCGCCGCCGGGCAGGTCCTACGGGCCGCACGCCGGGCGGCCCGGCAGGTCAGCGGGGTGCGGGGCCGGCGGGGTCGGGGGCGCCCGGTGCGGGTGGGGCGTCACCGGGTGCGGGTAAGGCGGGACCCGGCGTGGCCGGGGCGCCGTCGGGTGGGGGTGAGGCGGTCCCGGGGACGGGCGGGGGGCCGCCGCCTGGTGCGGATGCGGCACCGTCGGGTGCGCGTGAGGTGCCGTCGGCTGCGGGCGGGGGGCCGCTCGACGCGGTGGGAGCGCTGCCCGGCGCGGGTGGGGCGTCACCGGGGGCGGATGGCGTGTCGTCGGGCGCGGGCGCGGGGGAGGCGTCGTCCGGGGCCCGCCCGCGGTGGGCCGGCACCGCCAGTGCGCAGGTCG
>NZ_JBEHZD010000653.1:0-3853 GCF_040240285.1 Streptomyces sp. HSW2009
CACGGAGCCACGGAGCCACGGAGCCACGGAGCCACGGAGCCACGGAGCCACGGAGCCACGGAGCCACGGAGCCACGGAGCCACGGTGGCGTACGGGGCACGGGGCGGCGGAGCCAGCAGGTGGCGCCGGAGCCAATGGTGGGGGACATGACATTGGCCGTGCAGGGAGACGTCACCCACATGCGCCACACTTGCTCCGTGGTAACGACAGAAGACACCGTTCCAGAAGACGCCGCTGCAAGGCCGCGCCATCCGGCGGGCGCGCGCGATGCGGCGGGCGCGCGGATGCCCCGTTGGCTACCGCGTGCCATGGTGCTGGCACTCGCCCTGGTGGCCGGCTTCCAGTTCGCCAGTTGGGCGTTCCACGAGCTGACGTCGTTGCTGCTCAACATCCTGATCGCGTTCTTCCTCGCGCTGGCCATCGAGCCCGCGGTGGACTGGATGGCGGCCCGCGGGGTGCGGCGTGGGCTCGCCACCGGCCTGGTCTTCCTCGGCATCCTGATCGCCGTCGCCGGCTTCTTCACCCTGCTCGGTTCGATGCTGGCCGACCAGATCGTGACCATGGTCGAGGACTTCCCGAAGTACCTGGACAAGGTCATCAGCTGGGTGAACTCGACGTTCCACACGGAGCTGTCCCGGGTGGAGATCCAGGACAGCCTGTTGCACTCGGACTGGTTGCAGAAGTACGTCCAGGACAGCGCCAACAATGTGCTGGACGTGTCGACGCAGGTGCTCGGCGGTCTGTTCAAGATGCTGACGATCACGCTCTTCGCGTTCTACTTCGCAGCCGACGGCCCCCGGCTGCGCCGCTCGCTGTGCTCCGTGCTGCCGCCGCACCGCCAGTCCGAGGTGTTGCGCGCCTGGGAGATCGCGGTCGCCAAGACCGGCGGCTACCTGTACTCGCGTGGCCTGATGGCACTGATCTCGGGCATCGCCCACTACGTGCTGCTGGAGATCCTGGGCGTTCCCTACGCGCCCGCGCTGGCCGTGTGGGTGGGCCTGATCTCGCAGTTCATCCCCACCATCGGCACCTATCTGGCCGGTGGGCTGCCGATGCTGGTCGCGTTCACCGTCGACCCCTGGTACGCGGTGTGGGTGCTCGGCTTCGTCGTGGTCTACCAGCAGTTCGAGAACTACCTGTTGCAGCCCCGGATCACGGCCAAGACGGTCGACATCCACCCGGCCGTCGCCTTCGGCTCCGTGATCGCCGGAACCGCCCTGCTCGGCGCGGTCGGTGCGCTCATCGCGATCCCGGCGACCGCGACGTTGCAGGCGTTCCTCGGCACGTACATCAAGCGGTACGAGGTGACCGACGACCCGCGGGTGTACGGCGGCCGGCGCAGGCCGCGGGGCGAGTCGCGGTTCGCCCGCGCGCGGCGCGCGCTGAGCCGGGGCGGGGCGTCCCCCGCAGCCCCGGTGGCCCCGGGGGACGGAGCGGCGGCCGGCGCTCCGTCGACCGCTCCCGGCGCTCCGTCGGCGGCGGATGCGGACGCCGCGGCGGTGGCCACGCCGGTGGCCCCCCCTGAGGTGACGGGGGCGGGTCGGGCCGAGCCGGCGGGGGCCGGGGAGCCGGCCCCGGATGCCGGGCCGGCGCGGCCGGTGGCGGGGGAGCCGGCCCCCGAGGGCTGATCACCGGCCGGTACGCAGCCTCGCCTGATCCCGGGCTCCGCCCCGTGTGTCGCTGTGTCCGCCGGTAGCCGCCGGGCTGTGTCGCCGAAAGTTTGAGCGTGTGCCGCCGAAGTTTGAGCGATGCGTCGGATCGTTTCTGAAGGTCTGACCTGCGGTGGCGCGGCTGTGGTTGTGGATCTGCTGCTCGATGTGAGGCAGATGGTTGTGGCAGTGGCCCCGTCGACCACCCGGGCCCGCCCGCTTGCGGGGCGCACGAAGGAGTCGGGAGCGTGACGACGTCGGCGTTCACCGTCGTACCGGTGCAGCCAGAACGGCTGCGCAGCAATCCTCACCATGTGCGGATCGGCGTTAAGAAGGATCAACCGGTCTCGCTCCAGCCGCGACCCGCAGCCGGTGTGGTCACCAGTCGTCGCACAGAAGTGCCAGCCCGCAAAGCTCCTCCCGTCCTTGGACCAGTGGAACGGCCGCACCCGGTATTACCCGTTCGAAGCGGATGCCCCAGTAGGAGGCCCAAGACGGCGGCCGTACCTGTCCGCCATCCTCCACAAACCCCAGGCCAAACACCCCCAGATCCGGGTTCGCGTACGCGTCCGCAACCTCCCCCACCGCCACCCGTGACGACCAGCACCTCGCGCCCCTCATACCTCGGTGGCACAAACCTAATGATCATCAAGGTTCGGTGGCGCAGGACAGCCGCCGGTCGTGGCGACGCGCGGGGCTGAGGTCGCTTGACAGTGAAATCGAACATCTATTCTCATGGTGATGCTGGCCGACGGTTCCGCCCCGGTTATCCACAGGCGGAGAGGGTGTCCGGGCCGATTGTCAGTGGCAGGCGTTAGCGTCGTGGACGTGAAGCGATCGACTCAAGTAAACCGGGTGGAGCCCATGGCGGCAGGAACCGACCGCGAGAAGGCGCTGGACGCCGCGCTCGCACAGATTGAACGGCAATTCGGCAAGGGCGCCGTGATGCGCATGGGCGACCGGCCCCACGAGCGCATCGAGGTCATCTCGACCGGGTCGACCGCCCTCGACGTGGCACTGGGCGTCGGCGGTCTGCCGCGCGGCCGAGTGGTCGAGGTGTACGGACCGGAGTCCTCCGGTAAGACCACGCTCACCCTGCACGCGGTGGCCAACGCCCAGCGCGCGGGCGGCACCGTCGCCTTCGTGGACGCCGAGCACGCGCTCGACCCCGTGTACGCCCAGAAGCTCGGCGTGGACACGGACTCCCTGATCCTGTCCCAGCCGGACAACGGCGAGCAGGCGCTGGAGATCGTGGACATGCTGGTCCGCTCCGGTGCCCTCGACCTCATCGTGATCGACTCCGTGGCGGCGCTGGTCCCGCGTGCGGAGATCGAGGGCGAGATGGGCGACTCGCACGTCGGCCTCCAGGCCCGACTGATGAGCCAGGCGCTCCGTAAGATCACCAGCGCGCTGAACCAGTCCAAGACCACGGCGATCTTCATCAACCAGCTCCGCGAGAAGATCGGTGTGATGTTCGGCTCGCCGGAGACCACGACCGGTGGCCGGGCGCTGAAGTTCTACGCATCGGTGCGCATCGACATCCGCCGGATCGAGACCCTCAAGGACGGCACCGAGGCAGTGGGCAACCGCACCCGCTGCAAGGTCGTCAAGAACAAGGTGGCGCCGCCCTTCAAGCAGGCGGAGTTCGACATCCTGTACGGCCAGGGCATCAGCCGCGAGGGCGGGCTGATCGACATGGGCGTGGAGCACGGCTTCGTCCGCAAGTCCGGCGCCTGGTACACGTACGAGGGGGACCAGCTCGGGCAGGGCAAGGAGAACGCCCGCAACTTCCTCAAGGACAACCCCGACCTCGCCGACGAGATCGAGAAGAAGATCATGAGCAAGCTCGGCATCGGGGTGGACCCGACGGCGCCGACCCCGGAGGCCGGTGCGGCGGACGCGGCTGCCGAGCCCGCGACCGCAGCCAAGTCGGTCCCGACTCCGGCCGCCAAGACCGCCAAGACCACCAAGGCCACCGCGGCCAAGAGCTAGCCCATGACCCGGCGAAGCGACTGGCCGGACAGTGGCGACACGGGGCAACTGGACAGCGGCGACCCCAGCCCGGCGAGGGCCGGGCTGGGGCTGTCGGGTGGGGGCCGCGTAGCGACCCCCGGCACCATGGAGCCCGGTGAGCAGGCGCGGGCGATCTGCCTCCGCCTGCAGCCGGGTCATTAACCCATCAGACCGTGGCGACGAAACTCCGT
>NZ_JBEHZD010000654.1:0-3852 GCF_040240285.1 Streptomyces sp. HSW2009
GATCGGGCGACCCCGCTCATCAACACATGGAGTTTGGGGGGCCGCGTCTGATTTGTAAAAGAGCGGTACACACCAGGTGGTGTGTACCGCCCCGTACCCCGGCTTTTTGCTGGGCCGGGCGCCGCGGCCGGCCCCGGCCTCCTCGGGCCGGTGCGCTCGGGTCGGTGCGCCCTGCCGTACGCCCCGGCGCGCGCGACGGCAGCACAGGACAGCAGCACACGACGACAGCGTTGCGCCGGCCGCGCGCGCACTGGCTGCCGCGCACCGGCTGCGTACCGCTCTCACGTGCGCCCCGGAGCGCGCGGCGGCTGCCCACGACGACAGCAAGCCCCCGTTCGCGCTCCGTGGAGAGCGAACGGGGGCTTGCAGCAAACGCGCTACGGGCGTGGTGCCAGCGCCGTACGGGCCCGGGGCGGCGGCCGAGCGGCCGAGCGGCCGGCGGGCTCGGCGGGCTCGGCGGGTCAGCCCTGCCAGCTGTGCGGCGCCCGGAAACCGGGCGTGCGCTCCAGGCGGCGCCAGCCCGCGGTGGAACGGCGCGGGGCCGGCGGCGCGGCGTTGTGCTGGGTTGCGGCGGCGCGGGCGAGCAGGACCGCGGTGACCGCGGCGACCTCCTCCGCGTCGGCGTGGCCCCGCTCCACCCGGACAACGGTGTCGGCGAGCGCAGGGGCAGTCGGTTCGGTTGCAGTGCTCACGGGTTCTTCGTCTCCCTTACTGCGGCGGGTTGCCGTGCTTGCGGGACGGCAGGTCGGCGTGCTTGTTGCGCAGCATCGCCAGGGATCGGATCAGCACCTCACGGGTGGCCGCCGGGTCGATGACGTCATCGACCAGACCCCGCTCGGCGGCGTAGTACGGGTGCATCAGCTCGGACTTGTACTCCTTGACCATCCGGGCCCGCATGGCCTCGGGGTCGTCCGCGCCGGCGATCTGCTTGCGGAAGATGACGTTGGCCGCGCCCTCGGCACCCATCACGGCGATCTCGTTGGTGGGCCAGGCGTAGGTGAGGTCGGCGCCGATGGACTGGGAGTCCATGACGATGTACGCGCCGCCGTACGCCTTGCGCAGGATGACCGAGATCCGCGGCACGGTGGCGTTGCAGTACGCGTACAGCATCTTCGCGCCGTGCCGGATGATGCCGCCGTGCTCCTGGTCGACGCCGGGCAGGAAGCCCGGTACGTCGAGCAGCGTGACCAGCGGGATGTTGAAGGCGTCGCACATCTGGATGAAGCGCGCAGACTTCTCCGACGCCTCGATGTCGAGCACGCCGGCCAGCGACTGCGGCTGGTTGGCGATGATGCCAACCACGGCCCCGTCGAGCCGGGTGAGCGCACAGATGATGTTGGTCGCCCAGCGCTCGTGGATCTCCAGGTACTCGCCGTCGTCGACGATCTCCTCGATGACCTTGCGCATGTCGTACGGCCGGTTGCCGTCGGCGGGCACGAGGTCGAGCAGCGCCTCGCCGCGGCGGTCGACGGCGTCGGCCGGCTCGACGACGGGCGGGTTCTCCCGGTTGTTCTGCGGCAGCAGGGAGAGCAGGTAGCGCACCTCTTCGAGGCAGGTCTCTTCGTCGTCGTAGGCGAAGTGACACACGCCCGAGGTCTCGGCGTGCACGTCGGCGCCACCGAGGCCGTTCTGGGAGACCTTCTCGCCGGTGACTGCCTGGACGACGTCGGGCCCGGTGATGAACATCTGCGAGGTCTCGCGGACCATGAAGACGAAGTCGGTGAGCGCGGGGCTGTACGCGGCGCCGCCGGCACACGGGCCGAGCATCACGGAGATCTGCGGGATGACGCCGGAGGCGCGGGTGTTGCGCTGGAAGATGCCGCCGTACCCGGCGAGCGCCGAGACGCCCTCCTGGATGCGCGCGCCGGCACCGTCGTTCAGCGACACCAGCGGGGCGCCGGCGGCGATGGCCATGTCCATGATCTTGTGGATCTTGGTGGCGTGGGCCTCGCCCAGCGCGCCGCCGAAGATCCGGAAGTCGTGTGCGTAGGTGAAGACGGTGCGGCCGTGCACGGTGCCCCAGCCGGTGATCACGCCGTCGGTGTAGGGCTTCTTCGCCTCCAGGCCGAAGCCGACCGCACGGTGCCGTCGCAGGGGCTCGACCTCGTTGAAGGAGCCCTCGTCCAGCAGCAGCTCGATCCGTTCCCGAGCCGTCAGTTTGCCCTTGGCCTTCTGCGCCTCGGTGGCCCGCTCACTCGGGCCGCGCCGAGCCTGCTCGCGAATGGCTTGCAGCTCGGCGACGCGCCCACGGACGTCACTCGCCGCTACGGGCGCACCTTCGAGATTGGTCATGCCAAGACGGTACGTTCCTTGGGCCCGGGAACCTCATGTCGTTTCCCTACAACGTCATGCTCGTTTTCGTGTCACAGGCGACAGAACCGTCCAGCGCACTTCCCGCATCGCGGGGACCTTAACCCCCATTTTCCCCTGTGTATACCCCACAAAGGATAAGGGGCTCCCCCAGCGGGCCCGCGCAGCCGGGGCATGCCACCGGCCCCGTTCGCCGCCCGAGCAGGGCGGGGAACGGGGCCGGCGGTCTAGGGGGTCAGTGGGTCAGCAACCCCCGCAGTTGTGGAACGTGACGTCCCAGTGGTTGCTCTCGCGGTAGTAGATGTTGCCGGAGGCCGACTTCCACTTCGACCCGCCGATGGACGTGAACGTCTTGGTGATGTAGTTCGTGAGGCAGGTGGAGAGGCCGAAGTCGAGCTTGTAGCCGTTCCAGTGGCTGTAGGTTCCGCTCGCGTGGCCGGTCTCCGTACCGCCGGTGACGTTCAGGGGGCAGCGGCTGGCCGACTTGAGCGTCTGCGCGCCCTGCGCGGAGCTGAGGTTGAGCTGCGTGAAGGACGTGCAGTTCGGCTTGTTGCGGTCGGAGCAACCACCGGAGGACGACCAGGTGATCCCGGCGCTCCGGAACATCGCGGTCGCCTGCTCATGGGTCAACTTGCTGACCGCCTGCGCCTCACCGGCGCCGCTGACGACACCGACTCCGGGCGCGAACAGCGCGCCGAGCGTCAGCGCGAGTGCGGTGAGGAGGGAGCGAACACCGCGCGGGGGGCGCGGACTGCCGTGCATCGCGTGATCCATGGGGGGCCTCCTGCTGAGGACGGACCTGACGGTTGACGGGTCTGTGGTGCAGGTGGAGCCCCAGGATGATGCCCGAGTTCTACGCGCGTCGCCAGAGCCTGCACATGAACGGAGCACCACGGGCTGCGGAACGGGGCGGCGGGGGGCGGGGGCACGGGGCCGAGCTCGTGGGACGTGCGGAGTACGGGGCGCACGGGGCGCACGGGGAGGCCGACGCACGGAGCACGGGGCCGGACGCGCGAGGCACGGAGCCAGGAGTCCGGGACTCGAAGCATGGCGTACGAGGCGTACGGGGCCAGCGGCAGGAGACAGCCGGTACGCGGCCGGGGCCGCGGGACGCGCGGAGCACGGGGCCGGGCGTATAGGGGACACGGAACCAGGAGTACGGGGCGCACGGGGCCAGCGGCAGGAGTCGGCCGGTACGGGGCCAGACCCGTGGGACGTACGGGGCAGGGGGCCAAGTGCACGGGGCCCGGGGCCGGGCGCACGGGGCCGAACAGGGCAGAGCTCAACATTCGGGGGTGTGAGCTGCGCGTGGCGCGGCACTCGGAAGGGTGCGGGCGCGGACGGCCGCGATGCCGGGCCGCCGGCTCCGCAGTAGCGGCCGGGCCGGAGAACCAGACCGGACGACCGGACTGAAGCACTGGCTGGACCCGGGACCTGAGCCCCGGGTCGGGGCCGTGGGGGGGCCCCGGGGGGGGTTTTAAAAAAGGACCAGCCCAACCCCCCGAACCCCCACGGGGCAAGCGGGGGAGAAGGAGAAAAAAA
>NZ_JBEHZD010000655.1:0-3849 GCF_040240285.1 Streptomyces sp. HSW2009
GGGGGGGGGGCGGGGGGGGGGGGGGGGGGGGGGGGGCCCCGGGGGGGCGCCCCCCCCCCGGGGGGGCCCCCCGGGGGCCCCGGGGGGGGGGGGGCGCGCCGGCGGGCGGCGCCTCGGCGGACCAGGCGAGCGAGACGACGTTGCCGGTCGGGGTGGTGGCCCGGCGTGCGCCGTGGGGGGCGGACTCGGCCGTGAGCGCCCCGGCCACGTCGTCGGCCGTCGCCGCATCATCGGCCGTGACCAGCACGTCCTGGGGTTCGGCCCCCGCCCGCACTGCCGTCACCAGGACACGCATGGCTGCCTTCCTCCCCGTTCGCGGCGCTGCGCCGGTCTCACTCGGCTGCCACCGAGGCTATCTGCTGGGTACGTCACCCATCCGGCGGCCTGTGGATAACTCGGCGCCGTGCGTTGCCCGTGGCGTGCCGGGGCCGTCCGTCGGCATTCACGGCACGGGGGTGGGCGGCGGTTCCCACAACTCCCGGAGGGTGGCATTCCGGTGGCCAGAGAGCGTGGGGCGGGGCGTGGGCGGCGGTTCGGTGCGAGTCGGTGGGCGGCGGGACGGTGAGGCCGCCTACGGGCCCCGGGGGCGGTCTTTTGGGCCCGGGCGGGCGGCATTCGGGTAGGACGGGGCGGCGCTCGGCAGCGGCGTACGGGCCGACGGGCGGGCCGGTCGGCGGACGGCGGACGGGCCCGGCCAGCGGGCGCCCGGTCAGTCAGTGAGCAGCGGCGCCACCGCCCCTCACGGGTCCACAGGGTGCCCGGGGTCCACGGGTTGCAGGGCTGCGCGGGCGAGGCGGATGAGGCCGGCCCGCATGCGTTCTTCGCCGAGTTCCGGCAGGAGGGCGGCCACGTGTTCGGCGGACAGGGCGGCGAGCAGGGCGTGGGCGGTGTGTTCGGGGTCGGGCGTGGCGCCGAGCAGGATCGTGGTGTGGCGGTGCCAGAACCGGTACGCGCCGATGCGGTACCTGGCGCCGGGCGTCGCCACCTCCGACATCCGGACCAGGGCCAGGTGTTCCAGCAGGTAGTCGAAGTAGGCGCCGATGAAGGCGGCCAGCCGCTCGCCGTCCGGCGCGCCGGGGCCCAGCGGGGGCGGGCCAGACAGGATCGCCTCCTGGAGCACCCGCTCGCGGGCGTCCAACAGGGCGACGGCCAGCCCCGACTTGTCGCCGAAGCGCCGGAAGAGGGTGCCCTTGCCGACGCCGGCGGCTGCGGCCACCTGGTCCATCGAGACGCCGTCCACACCGTGTTCGGCGAAGAGGCGGGCGGCTGCGTCCAGCGCGGCGGCGCGGTTGCGGGCCGCGTCGGTCCGCTCCTTGGGGGGACGGGTGCGCAGGAGTTCCAGCGGGATTGCAGAACCGGACTGCGGTCCGTTAACGTCATGAGCCACAACCGGACTATAGTCCGATTCCCTCGGGAGGGCATTGCCATGACCGCACTCATCACCCGCGCCGAACTCCGCCAGGCCATCGACGCGGGCGCCGTGACCGTCCTCGACACTCTCGGCGGGGCGCAGTACGACGCGCGGCACCTGCCGGGCGCCATCGCGCTCGTACGGGCCGACGTCGATGCGCAGGCGCCCGCACTGCTCCCCGACCGCGCCGCCGCGATCGTCACGTACTGCTCCAACACGGCGTGCCCCAACAGTGGCCAGGTCGCCGACCGGCTCACCGCGCTCGGCTACACCAACGTCCGCAAGTACCGCGAGGGCATCCAGGACTGGGTGGAGGCCGGGCTGCCCACCGAGTCCGCCTGAGCCGTCTCTGGCCCCGGCTCGCGCTCGACGTCGCCGGGGGCGGGCAGCGCGTTCGCGTTGCTCGCCCCCGGCGGTCGCGCGTACGGGGAGCACCTACGGCGGGCGCGTCAGGCCGCAGGTTGGGCGGCGAGTGCCTGGGTGAGGGCCGTCAGGAACGCCTGGGGGTTGCGGGTGGGGATGCTCAGACCCTGACCGCGTCGGGTGGCGATGACGACGCTGTCCATGCCCATCGGGACGGCCCAACCGCCGCCCACCAGGCGGGGCTCGCTCCGGACCGACTGCTGGACGGCGCGGGCCGCGGCGAACGGGCGACCCGGCGGCTGCTGCGCGAGGTGCAGTGCGGCGGCCACCGATGCCGTGTCGAGGTCGACGAGCGGCAGTCGCTCGCGGCCGACGCGCAGGGTGGCGGGGTCGATGTCGATGCGGTTGTAGAAGTACTTGGAGATCGGGACGCTGGTGAAGGCGAAGAGCAGGAGCAGGAAGAGCGCCGAGACCGCGAGCCACGGCCCCAGGTCGTCGGGCAACGAGTCCACGCCCATCCAGGCGACGCCCGCGACGTAGGCGGAGAGGCAGATCAGGGTCCAGACCTTGGACGGGCGTTCGCGGTACATGCGGTCGATGATCCGAGAGCCGTTTCCCACCTGGCAAGCGAGTCCCGGGCCGCGGTGCGATGAGATGGGCCACACGGACTGCGTACGGGGCCGGCCGGCGACTCGACCGGCGCGCCGCGTGACGGCGGCTGCATACGGGGTGGCTGTGGTTGCGCACGAGGTCACCGGCCGGCTGGGCAACTCCTGGGCTGGCGGCGGCTCCTGGCGCGGTCGGAGCGACAGCAGCACTCCCGCAGCAGCGACGCGGCGGCAACGGCGCCGCGGTGCACGCGGCAGGCACGTCGGTCGAGCCGACCACACCCGACCCCCCACCCCGCCCCACGTCACCCCGGAAGTTCGGCCGCCAAGAAGGGTTCGACCACGCGTCGCCAGTCGTCGGGCCGGTCGTAGTGGACGAGGTGGCCGGCGTCGGGGACCTCGGCGTAGATGCCGCGGGGTAGGACGCGCACCATTTCCTGGGCCTCCGCGCGGCCCAACTCGCCGTCCAGGCCGCGCACGACCAGGGTGGGGCACTGCACGAGAGCGAGGTCCTCCCAGTGCGCGTCGTGCACCCAGGTCTCACGGGCCATCAGCATCTGGCGGCGGGAGAAGACCGGCCGCCAGCCGTCCGCACACTCCGACATCACCTCGGCGTAGAAGTCGCCGCGGGTGGACCTGGGGCGCTCAAGCGTCGGGTCGTCCTCGCCGAACCACCTGCGGACGTCGGCCAGCGTGGCGAAGGGGATCGGCCACGAGGCGAACCAGTCCGACCACTCGTGCTGCGACGCGGCCCCCAGCGCGGAGGCCCGCATGTCGCAGATGACCAGGGCGCGCACCAGGTCGGGGCGGCGGGCCGCGAGCTGCCAGGCGGTCAGGGCGCCCATCGAGTGCCCGATGAGGACCGCCGGGCCGAGGCCGAGCTGCTCGACGGCGGCTTCGGCGTCCGCCACATACGCCTCGCGGGTGTAGGGGCCGTCGGCGGGCTTGTCGCTGCGGCCGTGGCCCCGCTGGTCCAGGGCGACGGCCCGGTGGCGGGTGGAGAGCCAGCGGGCGGTCTCCGCCCAGTGCGCGGCCCTGCCCATCAGCCCGTGCAGTAACAACACGCCGGGCGCCTGCTCGGCGCCGCTCTCCGCCTTGGGCGGATCGGCGAACTCCCCCGCGGCGAGCCGCACGCCCGCGGCTCCCGTCACGTCCGTGCGCCGCACCATGTGTCCCGGCACCTCCATCCCTCCCTAGAGCAGCCCCACAGTATCGAACCTTTATTCGAACAAGTGGCTATCGGCGCGAACACCCCTCGTTCGGGTGACTGGCCGCGGGGATTGTCAGCCGCTGCCGAGGGGAGACAGCTACACGGGGGCGGACTGCTCGGGGAAGGGAGTCCGCCGCGGTCGACCTTGAGAGCTCGGGGCTCCAGGTCGCCACAGGGGAACGGGGAGGCCGGGGGCCCGGGGGGGGGGGGCGCCCGGGGGCGGCGGGGGGGCGCGCCCCCCCCCCCCCCCCCCCCCC
>NZ_JBEHZD010000656.1:0-3834 GCF_040240285.1 Streptomyces sp. HSW2009
GGGGGGGGGGGGGGGGGGGGGGGGGGGGGGGGTGGGGTTGTGGGGGGGGGGGGGGGTGGGGGGGGCGGGCCCCGGGGGGGGGGCCGCCGGGGGGGCGGCGGCCGGCGCCCACCGCACCCGGCACGGTGCCGAAGACGCCGAGCGACAGCCGGCCGATGGCGCCGGCCACGCACCGGCAGTACACCTTCAGGTCGTCCCAGGTCTCGTAGCTCTCGCCGCGCACGTCCATCAGCACGCCGTCGATGAGCTCGTCGAGGCCGTCCAGCGGGATCGGGAAGCGGCGTGCGGCGTGGGCGAGGGCGACGGCCACCGGGTCGGTGTCGTCCTCGGCCACCTCGCCGTCGGCGATGCGGCGCAGCAGCGTCCTGGTGCCCTCCAACCGGTCCTGCTTGGCCGGCGCGCTCAGCGCACCGTCGCCGATGTCGTCCACCCGGCGGGAGAAGGCGTACAGCGCGGACATCGCCCGCCGCTTGTCGGTGGGCAGCAGCCGGATGCCATAGGCGAAATTACGGGCCTGCTGCCCGGTCACGGCCTCGCAGTAGCGGTACGCGGCAGCCACCGGTGCGGGGATGTGTGACGATCCGTCCACGGTCTGGTTCACCCCTCTCCTCGCAAGGTTGCCCCGACCTCGCGCAGTTGGCTGAGCTTGGTGGGCTTGGGCGGTCCAGAGAACACGTCGTGACCGGCGTCCGCGACCGCTTTTAGGGCGGCCCGTCCGCCGCCCACGAACCCGGCGAGCAGCAGTCTGAGTCTGCCGTGGACGCTACCCACCAGGGGTGCCCCTTCATTCAGCAGGTCCCGGGCGCGTTCGGCCTCGAATGCGATCAGGGCACGCACCGGTGCGCCCGCCGTCGTACTCCGCAGGTCCGCCTCCTGTACGCCGAACCGCCGCATGTCCTCGGCCGGCAGGTAGATGCGGTCCCGCCGGAGGTCTTCGACGACGTCCTGGAGGTGCTCGACGATCTGGAGCGCCGTGCAGATCGCGTCCGAGCGGCGCACCCGCTCGGGCGTCGTGGTGCCGGTGATGCCCAGCACTAGCCGGCCGACCGGGTTGGCCGACAGCTCGCAGTAGTCGAGGAGGTCCTGGTACGTGGCGTACCGGCGGACCCGTTGGTCCTGTCGGTTGGCTTCGATCAACCCCAGGAACGGGGCCGGGGTCAGGCCGCACCGGCGGACGGTGGGACGCAGCGCGCGCAGCAGCGGGTGTCTGGGTGGCTGTGCGGGGTCGTCGAAGACCCGGCGCAGGTCGGCTTCGAAGGCGTCGAGCAGCGCCTCGGTGTCCTCGGCCTGGGACCGGTCGAGCCCGAGCAGGACGGCGTCGCCACCGCCCGGGGCCAGGTCGCCGTCGCCGATGTCGTCCACCAGTCGGGCATACCCGTAGACCGCCATCAGGTCGGCGCGCCAGGCCCGCGGCAAGAAGAAGGGTGCGACGGGGAAATTCTCGTCCGCGGCCTTGTCCAACACCGCCTGCGCCTGCTCTCCTGGCCAGGATCGCGAAGTGGTATGGGACTGGCTCCGCTCGTCTTCCAGGGTCACCGTGGACAGCCAGGCGTACGGGCGCGCGCGGCGCCGCCACAGGGGGCCGAGGCGCCTGGACCTGCGGAGGCGCGGGATAGGGGCCGCGTGGCCAATGCCGTCACATCCCCCGTTCTACACCGCACATCAGTCACGGCACGACGCGGACACGCCGCGCCCCAGGTCGCAGGAGATGGCCTCCGGACCCCCGAACGGGGGACCGGACACATGTCCGCCATAGTCCGGATGGTCATCAGTACAGCCTACGCCGAGCCGCGCGGTGCGACAGCCGCGCGGGGCAGCCGGGGGAACCCCCACCGGTGGCCAGGCCCGAGGGCCCCGGCCCGCTCGGCCCGAGCCACCCGACACCGCGCGACGCGGCCGTCGCGACCCGACACCGCCCGAGTCACCCGACACCGTCCGCCGCGCTCCGAGCCGCTCGACGCCGTCGGGTGGAGCGATGGGTGGGTGGGTCCTGGCGGCCGGCCCAGCCAGCGGCACGCCGGCCCACCGCACGGCGCGCCGGACCACCCAGCAGTGCGTCGACTCACCCGGCGGTACGCCAGCCCGCCACGGCGGGCCACCACAGCGGGCCGTGGTGCCGGGAGCAACCCATCCCGGCTTGGCCGGCCCGCGCGGCTGGGAGCAACCCAGGAGCAGGACCAACCCAAGTGGTCCGGACCAACCCGACACCACACGCCCGACCCAACACCCGGCGGCCAACCCGCCGCGGCACGCCCCGCCTGACACTACGCGTCCAACCCGCCACCGTACGTCCAACCCAACCCGGCCCAGCCCCAGCCCAGCCCGACCCCGTGCAACCCAACCCGGCCGAGCCGGCCCGGACGGGTCCGGGCCCGTTCGGGTCCGGACCGGTTCAGCGAGCCGATTCAACGGACCGGCCCCGTGAGCCGACTCAACGGGCCCCGTGGACCGACTCCGTGGACCGACTCCGTGAGCCGGCTCATGGGCCAGGCCGGCAGGGCCACCGGAGCCGCCGGGCCCCGGCGCGGCGTCAGCCGGCCAATGGCTGGAGCGTCGGGTAGTACTCCTCGATGCCGAGGACGGCGGCCAGGTCCTGGAGCTCGCGCTCGAAGAAGGCGTCGCCGTTGGGCAGCGCGAACGCCAGGTGCCCCAGGGCGTCCATGGAGATCACCCCGTACAGCCTGACCCAGCAGCGGACCATGATGGCCAGGGCCTCCACCGGAAGGTCCACCTGGTACTCCTGGCGCAGCGCGGCGAGCTGGCCGACCAGTTCCGGGTCGAGCGAGGCCGGGTCGGGGGCGGGGAAGCCCCGGGTGTGCCAGATCCGGGCGATCAGGTCCGCGAACAGCGACCCGAAGCGCCAACTGGCCTCCCGCTCGGCCCGGCCGAGCACGCCGCCCCCGCTGGGGCCCCAGGGGCCGAGGATGAGCCCGAACTCGTGCGGGTGGTCGATCGCCCAGCGGCGCAGCGCGCGCCCAGCGGTCAGGAGTTCACTCGCCGGCGCCCGGTCGGGAAGCGCCTCGATGACGGCGTGCAGATGGCTTCCCATCTCGCCGAAGATGTCCCGCCGTATCTCCTGGATCAGCTCGTCGCGGCTGGCGAAGTAGCGATACACGGCGGGCGCCGTCATGCCCATTTCGCGGGCAATGGCGCGAATCGTTACATTGCCAGGGCCGTCCTGGACGAGAAACTCCCGAGCAACATCCTTGATCTCTTGAATGGTCGCGATCCGCAGTCGTTCACGACGCGAATACGCTGCAACCGGCACTGTTCCCTGCGACATACGCCCTCCCTACGCCCGGCGTATTCGCGTGCGAACCGCACACGTACGAGCACGCCCCACGTTCGAACTGGTCAGCACGCCCGGCCAGCGGATCGCCCCCCGTGGCCGCCGCGTGGTGCCGGCACCGCGCCACGCGCGGCACCGACGGCCTCTATTTACCGCCCCGACCGCCCCCGCCCGGCTGAACTATGGAACAGAACGCACCGGAAAGGCTCTCCCAGAAAACCGGGAAAGACCGCAAGGAGCAGCGCGGCAGCACACTACGGGCCCGCGATCGCGCACACAACACAGCACACATGAAGTGATAGCGCACAGCATGCGCCGCACGCCCTCTACTTCACCATCCCGAATGTTTCTTTCCGGTTACTCCCAGCGCTTTGTCGTCTATTTGTAAAACCCTAGAGAAGTCTTACGAAAATCGTTCGACGAAACTGGGTATCAGCACAAGAAAAGGCGCCCCCCCCCCCGGGGCCCCCCCGGGGGGGGCCCCGGGGGGGGGGGGGTTTAACGGCCCGGGACGTATGGTAGGCCGTGGTGTACACCCACGGGGG
>NZ_JBEHZD010000657.1:0-3812 GCF_040240285.1 Streptomyces sp. HSW2009
GGCTTGGGCGGCCGGGCGAGCGGGGGGGGGGGTGAACCCGGGCCTGTCCCGCGGGGCAGCCGGGGGGCCCGCCCCCCCGGGGGGGCGGGGCAGCCCCGCCCCCCCGGCCCCCGCTGCCGGGCCCGCGCCGGGGCCCGCCCGGGGGCGGCTCGCCGGTCGACGGGTCGGTCGGCTCCTGCGTCGGCGGATTGCCGTCGTCGGTCGCGGGCGGGGTGGTCGGCTCCGTCGGCTCATCGGTGGGCTCGGTCGTCGGGTTGGTCTCCGGCGGCGTCGTCGGCTTCTGCGTCTCGGGCGCCTGCGTCGGCCGGTTGGTCTTCGGCGGGGTCCAGCCACCGGTGGTGTTGGAGCTGCTGTCGTCGCTGCTCGGCTCCTCCGAAGGAGTCGTCTCCTTGCTCGGCTTCTCCGACGGCTCCTCGGACTTCTTCTCGGTGGTGGTGTCCGTGACCTTGTCGCCCGGCGTCTTCTTGTTGCCGTTGTCGTTGGCCGCGTTCACCGCGAGGACCACGCCGACCACCACCGCGATCAGCGCCAGCGCCGCGAACAGCCACACCTTGCCGCGCCCCCGGCCGCCGGGACCGTCCCCGTCGAACCCGCCGTCGTCGTCCCCGCGCCCGCCGCCGATGAACACCGGCTGCTGCGAGGTGTCGCCCTGCCCCGGGTTCGGCATCGCGGACGCGCCCGCCATGCCCATCGCCGGCGTCGCCGCACCGAGGTGGGCCACCGGACCGGTGTTCCAGGTACCGGTGTAGCCGCCCTCCTCGTGCAGCATCTGGAGCGCGTACTGGACCAGGCCGCGCATCTCCTCCGCGCTCTGGAACCGGTCGTCCGGGTCCTTCGCGAGCGAGCGCATCACCAGCCCGTCGAGCTCCGGCGGCACCCCTTCGGTGACCTCCGACGGCGGCACCGGCATGTCCTGCACGTGCTGGTAGACCACCGACAGCGGGGTCTCGCCGGTGAACGGCGGACGCAGCGCGAGCAGCTCGTACAGCAGGCAGCCGGTCGCGTACAGGTCCGAGCGGTGGTCGACGGCCTTGCCGAGCGCCTGCTCGGGCGAGAGGTACTGCGGGGTGCCCATGACCATGCCGGTCTGGGTCATGGTGCTGGCGGCGCCGTGCAGGGCACGGGCGATGCCGAAGTCCATCACCTTGACCGCGCCGCCGTTGGTGATGATGACGTTGGCGGGCTTGATGTCCCGGTGCACGATGCCGTGCTGGTGGCTGTAGGCCAGGGCTTCCAGCACGCCGGAGACGATGATCAGCGCCTGGTCCGGCGGCGGGGCCTCCGCGTTGAGCAGCAGCTCGCGGATGGTGTGGCCCTCGACCAGCTCCATGACGATGTAGGGGACGACGTGCTGACGGCCGCCGGCCGCGCCGACCAGGTCCTCGCCCGAGTCGTACACGGCGACCACCGCGTGGTGGTTCAGACCGGCGACGGACTGGGCCTCGCGGGTGAAGCGGGCCTTGGAGACCGGGTCCTCCGCGAGGTCGGCCCGCAGCAGCTTGACGGCCACCGTGCGCCCCAGGCGCACGTCCTCGGCGGCGAAGACCTCGGCCATGCCGCCCCGGCCGAGCTTGTGCGTCAGGCGGTACCGTCCGTCACCAATCAGCCCGCCATTGCCCCAAAAATCCGGCGAATCGGACATGCCAACCCCGGTGGCGTCAGAATCGGAGGGCCCCTGCGCGCCCTGGGTCTGTGCCATCAGTCCTCGCGTCGTTTCTATCCACTCGCACGGGCTAGGGTTCCCCACGCCAGCGGGTGGGGTCGTACTTCGCTAAGGCACGCTACAGGCTCCGAGCGGCCCACCGGTTCGTGATGGACCGGCCATCAAACCCGTTTGGGGCGGAGCCTGGCAAATCACGTGACGGCTTCTTGCGCATCCGGTCACGGAACGGGCACGCGGCTTGACGTGTCGCCCCCCTGGGGCAGACTTGGCCGAGAAATAGGGATCACCGAGCGTTTGACAAGCCAAACGGCCGTTCACGGCCGGGGCAGCGCGCCAAGGGGGAAGTACACGATGAGCCAGCACGGCGCGCAGGGCCGCTACCAGGGCCACTCCATCGCCGGCGGGCGCTACCAGCTCCAGGACCTCCTCGGCGAGGGCGGCATGGCCTCGGTGCACCTGGCCTACGACACCGCGCTCGACCGTCAGGTGGCCATCAAGACCCTGCACACCGAGCTCGGCCGGGAGCAATCGTTCCGCGAACGTTTCCGTCGCGAGGCCCAAGCCGTCGCCAAGCTGTCACACACCAACATCGTCTCCGTCTTCGACACCGGCGAGGACGAGCTCGGCGGCGGCCTGATGCCGTACATCGTCATGGAGTACGTGGAGGGCCAGCCGCTGCGCTCGGTGCTCGACGCGGACACCCGGCAGTACGGGGCGATGCCCGCCGACAAGGCCCTGAAGATCACCGCCGACGTGCTCGCGGCGCTTGAGGTCAGCCACGAGATGGGCCTGGTCCACCGCGACATCAAGCCCGGCAACGTGATGATGACCAAGCGCAACGTGGTCAAGGTCATGGACTTCGGCATCGCCCGCGCCATGCAGTCCGGCGTCACCTCGATGACGCAGACCGGCATGGTCGTCGGCACCCCGCAGTACCTCTCCCCCGAGCAGGCGCTCGGCCGCGGCGTGGACGCCCGCTCCGACCTGTACTCGGTCGGCATCATGCTCTTCGAGCTGGCCACCGGCCGGCTGCCGTTCGACGCGGACTCGCCGCTGGCCATCGCGTACGCGCACGTACAGGAAGAGCCGGTCGCCCCCTCCACCATCAACCGCTCGCTGACCCCGGCGCTGGACGCGCTGGTGGCCCGGGCGCTGAAGAAGAACCCGAACGAGCGCTTCCCGACCGCCGAGGCGATGCGCGACGAGTGCGCGCGCATCCTGGGCAGCGGCCAGTCGGGCGCGGCGCCCGCGGTGATCACCGGGGCCGGCCCGGCCCGCAGCGGCGCCGGCGTCGGCTCCGCCGTCTTCCCGCCGGTCGACCAGCAGGCGCCGGCCCCCGCCCAGCAGCCCAGCGTGCAGACCCCGTACGCGCCTCAGCAGCACGGCTACCAGAGCGGCGGCTACGGCCCCAGCACGCCGGCCCCCGGCCCGTACGCGCCGCAGCAGCAGACCCCGCCGCCCGGCTACCAGACGCCCGCGCCGTACGGCACCGGCCAGGGCACGCCGCCGCCGTACGGGACGCCGGCGCCGGCCCCCGCCAGCGGTGGCGGACACGGCGGCCAGGGCGGCGACGGCGGCAGCAAGAAGGTCATGATCGGCTCCGCCGTGGTGGCCGCGATCGCCGTACTCGCCGTGATCATCGCCTTCGTCGCGAAGGGCGGCGACGACGGTGACGGCAAGGAGGAGCAGGCCAAGCCGACCGAGACGCCGACGGAGACGGTCGCCGGCTTCAAGGAGGGCGACAAGTCCAAGACGATCGACCCGGAGAAGTGCACCGACGCGTACGAGGCGCCGGACAAGACGGGGTCGTACATCATGCCGAAGTTCCAGTACCTCTACATCGACTCGGTCAAGACCTGCCTGAAGAAGGCCGGCTGGAAGTACGAGGTCGTGCCGATGAACGAGAGCGTCTGGGGCAAGGGCACCGTCATGGAGTACACCTTCGACCAGCGCGAGCCCTTCGACCCCAAGGAAGACAAGGTCGAACTGACGGTCTCCACGGGCAACCCGGAGTAGGGCCGGCGGCGGTCGCCCGGCCGGCGGGGCCGGGGCGATCGGCTGGCTCGGCGCCGGGTGGGGTGTGCCCGCGGGGCACGAGAGCAGAGCGTGAAAGGGGCGGGGTGGGCCCGGGGGGTGGGGGCCCGGGGGG
>NZ_JBEHZD010000658.1:0-3792 GCF_040240285.1 Streptomyces sp. HSW2009
GGGTGCCGGCTGCCGCGGCCCGGGCACGGTGCCCGGCGCGTACCCGGACCCGACACCCTGGCCCGGCTGGCCCGGCTGGCCCGGCTGGCCCGGCTGGCCCGGCTGGCCCGGCTGGCCCGGCTGCACGGCGGTGCCCGGTGCCGGCGGGGCGGTCGGGTGCGGTGCCGCGGGCGGGCGCGGGGCGGTCTGGCCCGGGGCGTACGACTGGGGGTTGCTCGGCTGCTGGGTGGCGGCCTGCGAGGCGGACGCCGGGCGGGGGCCGGGCGCGGCCGGGGGTCGGTGCGGCTGGGACGGATGTGCCTCGGGCGCGGGGTGTGCCGGGTGCGCATGGGGTGGCCGGGCTGCGGCCTGGGGCCCGTTCTGCTGCGCGGTCGGCGGCTTCTGCTGCGCCGCCGGCGGCGCGTAGGACTGCGGCGCGCGCTGCCCGGGGGCCCGGTGTTCGCGCTGGTCCTGCCGTACGGGAGCGGGCTGGGCCGGGCCCTGGGCGGGCACCGCGGCCTGCGGTCCCGCGCTGAGCGGCCGTACCCGCGGGGTCGTACCCACGTGCGTCATGCGGAGGGGGGGCGCGGTCGGCCCGGGCCCGCCGGAACCGTCGGGCCCCTCTTGGCCGGGCCCGCGTCCGGCCGCGCGGCCAGGCTGCTCAGTGCCGTGTTCGGCCTGCTGGCCGGGGGCGGGACGGGCCGGTGCGGTAGGTGTGACCTGGGGTGCGGCAGGGGGCGCCGCCGGGGGAACCGGGCGCTCCGCTTCGCCCTGCTCGGGTCGAGCGTCGTGCCCCGCATCCTGATGCGAAGACGTGGTCCGTGCCGTGGGTCCCTGACCGGCCCCCGGAGTCATCGACCCCTCCACCATCGCGCCGCCGTGCACCTTCTGGACCTTGCCTGGTCGACGGGGGTCCGCGGTGTCGTCCGCCCATCATAGGAATGACCGTCGGGGGTTGTGACGCACCAGGGGTCGCGAAACGGCCCGAGCGCAGGGTTCGCCGGGCATTTCTCCCGAATTGGCCGCTTGGCAGGGGCGCATTACACCGTAACGAACGGCCACCGGCCGTGTGGATGACGGGTCGGGCGCCCCGGCGAAGCCGGCGGTCAGTGGGGCAGGGCGGGCAGGCGCGGAGCGCGCGGTGCTCGCGAGAGCGACGGGGTGACGCGTTGCGCCCCGGCGCTCAGTTGCTCGCGGGTCCGCGCGGGGCGCTCACGGTGGTACGGGGCGGACGCCGTTGGGACGAGGCCCGCACGATGAGCTCGGTCGGTATCACCTGCTCGACCGGGCCACCGCCGTCGACGCCTTCGATGGCGTCGATCAACAGTTGGACGACGGCGGTACCGATCCGACGGGGTTTCAGGGAGAGGGTGGTGATCGGTGGGTCGGTGCTGGTGTACACGCTGGATTCGCTACAGCACACGAGCAGCAGGGCGGCGGGGACCCGCAGCCCGTCGCGCCGGGCGGCGGCGAGCAGATCGGTGCCGTTGGGGTCGAAGAGGCCGTAGACCGCGTCCGGCCGGTCGGGTCTGGCCAGCAGTCGGTCGGCGGCGACGGCCCCCGCGCAGGGGTCGTGCGCCGGATACTCCTCGTACACCGGGTCCTGGCCCACGCGCTCGCACCAGGAGAGGTACGCGGAGGTGGAGAGCCGGGTGTAGGTGTCCGTGGTGGTGCCGGTGAGCAGGCCGATGCGTCGGGCGCCGGCCTCGGCGAGGTGATCGAGCAGACCGCACACGGCGGCCTGGTGGTCGTTGTCCACCCAGGCGGTCACCGGTACCGAGCTGGCGGGGCGGCCGTCGGAGACGACCGGAATCCCGTGGCGTACCAGCTCGGCCACGACCGGGTCCTGATCGGACGGGTCGATGACCACGGTGCCGTCCAGCGCCACGTTGGACCACACGTCGTGGCGCGAGGTGGCGGGCAGGATGACGAGGGCGTAGCCGCGGGCCAGCGCGGCGGAGGTGGCCGCGCGGGCCATCTCGGCGAAGTAGGCGAACTCGGTGAAGGTGAAAGGTTCATCCCCGTACGTGGTGACCGTCAGGCCGATGAGACCTGACTTGCCGGTACGGAGCGTGCGGGCCGCGGCGGAGGGGCGGTAGCCCAGCCGGTCGGCGACCTCGCGGACGTGGCGGCGGGTGGCATCCGGTAGCCGTCCCTTGCCGTTGAGCGCGTCGGAGACGGTCGTGATCGAGACCCCGGCTGCGGCGGCCACGTCCCGGATGCCCGCTCGCCCCAACCGGCGGCCGGTCGACCGGCTCACCTGGTGCTTCCCTGCTGCTGTCATGGCGTGCCGATAGTAGGGCTCGAAGGGTGCGTTCGGAGGAATCGGCAGGCCCCTGTCAACAGGCACGATTCTGCATGAGTCGCCCCCGGTAAAAACCTTAAAATGCAAGGTAGTTGGCCGATCCGTGGTGCCTCTGCATGGCGGTGTGGTGGTCACGCCTACTGCTTGCCTTATGTTTCGGAGAGGTCTCAACTCACTCTGATGGGTGACGCGCGCCACGGCGCCCGCCACCGGCGCACACTGAGACGAAGAGCGCTCCCCATGGTCTTTACGGCACCCCGGGGAATCCTCATAAGGTAAGCAGTATTGCTTTTCTGTTGCTGACTGCTGTGCTCGGGATGGTCTGAGGAGGATCTGCGGTGTCTGAGAAGAGCCCCAAGCTGCGTGCCGCGCTCGATGGCGTGCCGACCTACAAGCCGGGCAAGCCGGCGGCTGCGCGCGAGGGCGGCGGGACGACGTACAAGTTGTCCTCGAACGAGAACCCCTACCCGCCGCTGCCCGGGGTCCTGGAGCAGGCGGTGCAGGCCGCCGGTGCCCTCAACCGCTACCCCGACCTGGCGTGCAGCGGGCTGATGGCCGAGCTCTCCACCCGGTTCGGGGTGCCGATCGAGCACCTGGCCACCGGCACCGGCTCGGTGGGCGTGGCCCAGCAGCTCGTCCAGTCGACGGCGGGGCCGGGCGACGAGGTCATCTTCGCTTGGCGCTCCTTCGAGGCGTACCCGATCATCACGCAGGTCTCCGGCGCGACCGCGGTACCGGTGCCGCTGACCACGGGCGAGGTGCACGACCTTAGCGCGATGCTCGCCGCGATCACCGAGCGGACCCGGCTGATATTCGTCTGCAACCCCAACAACCCCACCGGCACCGTGGTCCGCCGCGCGGAGCTGGAGCGCTTCCTCGACGCGGTGCCCTCCGACATCCTGATCGTGCTGGACGAGGCGTACCGCGAGTTCATCCGCGACGAGGACGTCCCCGACGGCCTCGACCTCTACCGGAGCCGCCCCAACGTGTGCGTGCTGCGCACCTTCTCCAAGGCGTACGGGCTGGCCGGGCTGCGGGTCGGCTTCGCGGTCGGCCACGAGCCGGTGGCCGCCGCGCTGCGCAAGACGGCGGTGCCGTTCGGCGTGACGCAGGTGGCGCAGGAGGCCGCCATCGCCTCGCTGCGCAGCGAGGACGCGCTGCGCGAGCGGGTGGACGCGCTGGTCGTGGAGCGGGCCCGGGTGTACGAGGCGCTGGTCGGACAGGGCTGGACCGTTCCCGAGTCGCACGGCAACTTCGTCTGGCTGCGGCTCGGCGAGCGCACCGCGGACTTCGCGGCTGCGTGCGAGCGCGCCGGCGTCGTGGTGCGGCCGTTCGTGGGCGAGGGCGTACGGATCACCATCGGTGAGACCGAGGCCAACGACATCTTCCTGGCGGCGGCGGAGTCCTTCCGCAAGGAGCTCTAGGCCGCGCCGGGGGGGGGGGGGGGGGGGGGGGGGGGGGGGGGGGGGGGGCGGGGGGGGGGGGGGGGGGGGGGGGGGGGGGGGGGG
>NZ_JBEHZD010000659.1:0-3789 GCF_040240285.1 Streptomyces sp. HSW2009
GGGGGGGGGGGGGGGGGGGGGGGGGGGGGCGGGGGGGGGGGGGGGGGGGGGGGGGGGGGGGGGGGGGGGGGGGGGGGCGGGGCCGCCGGGGGGGGGGGGGGGCGGGGCGGCCCGGGGCGCCGGGCGGGCCGCGGTCCCGCCCGGCGGGCCGAAGCCCTGTGTGAGGGGTTTACGGGGCCGCCGCCGAACGGGTTGCACGCCGCCGCGAAAAATCTCGCGGCCGTCTTTTTCGGCCGGGCGTGCAACCCGGCGGCGCCCGCTCCCGTACCTAAGAGGACGGGAGTACGAGGGCGAGTGCGCGAGGGCCCGCGGCCGGGTGTGGGGGCCGGGTCGGGTGCACGGGCCGGGAGTACTCGGGAGTACGGGGCCGGGCGTGCGGGTCGGGCGTGCGGGGTCGGTGGGAGGTCGAGCGGGTGCGGGAAGCAGTCCGGGAGCGCGAGTTCCGGGAGTTCGCGGAGGCGCGGCAGGCGCAGTTGCGGCGCAACGCGTACCTGCTCTGCGGCGACTGGCACCACGCCCAGGACCTGACCCAGGCCACCTTGATGAAGCTGTACGCGGCGTGGGGCCGGGTGCGCAAGGACGGCAACGTGGACGCGTACGCGCGCACCATCCTCACCCGCACCTTCATCGACCAGTACCGCAAGGGCCAGTGGCGCGAGGAACCGGTGGACGAGGTGCCGGGCGTGCGCGGGGCGCCCGAGGTGGCGGCCGACGCGCCGGAGTTGCGGCTCGTGATGCAGTCGGCGCTGATGGAACTGCCGCCGCGGTACCGGGCCGTGCTGGTGCTGCGCTTCTGGGAGGACTGGAGCGTCGAGCAGACCGCGGAGGCGCTGCGGGTCACCCCGGGTACGGTCAAGAGCCAGTGCGCGCGGGGGCTCAAACGGTTGCGTGGCCTGGTGGAAGGGATGGTGGAGGGGGACGGGCCTGGCGGGGCTGGGGGTGGGGCTGCCGGTGCGGGTGGTACGACCCGTGTGCTGCGTACTGCTCGTACGGGCAGTACGGGCAGTACGGGCAGCACGGCCGCCGGTACGAGCAGTACGGCCGGTACGACCAGCGCAGCGCGTGCAGCCAGCACGGCCCGTACGAACAGCGCCGCCAGTACGCAGCACACGCACGGCAAGACCAGTAAGACCAGTAAGGCCGGTGGGACCGGCAAGACCAGTACGGCCGCCGGTACGCGCCGCGTGGGTGGGGCCCGTGGTGTGGGCGGAGCGAACGGGGTGAGGGGGAGGTGAGAGACGGGATGTCGCCGGAGCCGGAGCAGGAGCGGGAGTACGAACGGGGGCCGGAGCAGGAGCGGGAGTACGAGCCGGAGCGGGGGTACGTGCGGGAGCCGAAGCCGGGACGGGAGCCGAAGCAGGAGCGGGGCGAGGGCGTCGAGCTGCGTTTCGCCTTCGCGGAGATCCTTGACGGTGCGGCGGAGCCGCCGCTGTCGAGCATGACCGATGCGGCCGTCACGGGCGGGCGGCGGATGCGCCGGCGCCGGCTCGTGGCCTCGGTGGGCAGCGCGGGCGCGGTGGTCGCGCTGGCGGTGGTGGCGGCGCTCGCGCTGCCGGGTTCGGGGCCCGAGGGGAAGGTGGAGCCGCTGGCCCCGACGGGCACCCCGCGCCCCGTGCCGACCGCGCCCGCGCCGGAGTCGGCCACCCCGACGGAACCCGCGCCGCAGCCCACGGTCGAGCCGACCCCGACCGACGACCCGACGCGGGGCGGCGCCGCCAGCGAGCAGCCGCGCGACCCGTCGCCCGGCGTCCCCGACGTACCGAGGGGCCCCACCCCGCACACGCCGACCCCGCAGAACCCGGGCGGGGGCGGGCAGGGCCCCGCTGACCAGCCCGTACCTCCGACCATCGAGCCTCGTCCCGGCCAACCTTCGACACTGCCGACGGGCGGTTCGGGGACGTCACCCAGCGCCGCCCCACCGTCGGGCTTGCCGTCCGCTTCGGCGGGGTTCTGAGCGAGGTTCTGCGCTGGGGCTGGGGCTGGGGCTGGGGCTGGGGCTTGGGTCGGGGGCCCGGGTGGGTCCGCGGCCGGGCCCGCCCGCGTGACGACCCCGCGTAGCCGATCCCCTGTGACGAGCCCGCGCGCCGACCCCTCGCAATGCCCCCGTAGCGCCCCCATGGGACGCCCCCCGGCGCGTACCCGTGAAGCAATCCCGCCGAACGGCGGCCCGTGCGGGGCGTTGACGGGGGATCGACGTGGCATGACCATGTAACGAAATTCCGGGGGCCCGCGGGGCGGGGCGGCGCGGGCCGTGCTTCGTGAGGAAACCGTCGTGGACTGTGAACCCGTCACGCGGCACGATGTCGTGCTCGCGGCCCGGCGCCACCTCGCCGACGGCGGCAGCGTGGTGCTGTTCGGGCCGCGCGGCGTCGGCAAGTCGTACGTACTGCGCGGGCTGGTCGACGGCGCCCGCGCCCACGCCGGCACGGTGCTGTGGTCCGAACCGGGCGCCGCCGAGCGCCCGTTGCCGTACGCGACCCTCGCCGACCTGCTCGACCCGCTGGCCGATGACGCGCTCGCCGCGCTGCCGCCGCCACAGCGGTCCGCGTTGCGCGCCGTGCTGCGCCGCGAGGAACCCGCGGCCGGTGGGCCCGACCCGCTGGGCGTGCGGCTCGGGTTGCTGGCGCTGTTGCGCGGGCTGACCGCGCGCGGCCCGGTGCTGCTCGCGGTCGACGGGGCGCAGTGCGTGGACGACGAGAGCGCGCAGACGCTGGCCTTCGCGGCGCGCCGGCGCGGCCCGGGGCGGGTGCGGGCGGTCGTGACGGAGACGGCGCGCGCCGGGGCGGGCCCGCAGACCGGCGCGGCGCTGTGCCCGGGGCCCGCGCTGATCCGCGAACTCCCGGCGCCCGCCGCACCCGAACTGCGCGAACTGCTCGACCGCCACGTCGCCAAGAAGCTGCCGTACTGGCTGGTCAGGCGGGTGCACGAGGCGTGCGACGGGGACCTTCTGGACGCCCTTGAGGTCGTCCGCGCCCTCGACCGACTGCCCGAACTCCCCACCCGCGACCAGCCGTTGCCCCTCCCCGAACACATCCGCGCGGACCTCGCGGAACGGCTCACCGGCATCCCGCCGGCCGGCCGCGGACTGCTGCTGATGGCGGCGGCGGTACGGAAGGGCCCGGTGGAGTGGGAGTTGCTGGACGCGGCGGCTCGTACGGCGGTAGTGGGCGGGGAGTCGGGGGCCTGGGCGGGGGGTGGTCCGGCCGGTCGGGTGGGTGCGGGTCTGCGGTTCCTCGCGGGGCTCGGCCCGGGCGGTCGAGAGTTCCCAACTAACGTGCACAGCATCCGAGTTGATGGTGCGGCGAACGCCGTGATCGAGCCGTGTCCGGGCTCCGCGCCGCCCCCCCCCGCCCCCACCCCGTACGTCCAACCCACAGCCGAACCCGTAACCCAGCCCGTAACCCAAGCCGCTCCGCACGCTCCCACCCGTCCCGCGGCCGGGCCCGTAACCCACCCGGCAACCCAACCCACCCCACAACCCACGGCCCAACGCGTAACCCAACCCACGGGGCACCCCGTAACCCAACCCACGTCATCCCACCCCGTAACCCACCCCCTCACCCCCGCCCTGGCCGCCGGCCTGCTGGCCCTGTCGGACGACGGGACCGCCGTGCGGTTCGTGCGACCGCTGGACGCCGTTGCCGTGTACGCCACGGCGACCGCCGCCGAGCGGCGTACCGCGCACGCGCGGCTCGCCGCCGCCACGCTCGACCCTGCCGAACACGCCCGCCACCTCGCACTGGCCGCGCCCGGGCCGGACGCGGGGGTGGCCGAGGTGCTCGCGGGCGC
>NZ_JBEHZD010000066.1:0-21554 GCF_040240285.1 Streptomyces sp. HSW2009
ATCCGTCCGCCCCCCACCGAGATCAGCGCACGGAGTATCGCCGCCAGCGTCAGAGGTGAATAAGCGACAGCCCCCCGGGGGGGGGCAACACGGGGCGGGCGCCGGCGCGGGCGCCGGCGACGGTGACCCGGCGGCCGACCTGGGCGACGGCCGTGTAGCTGCCGGGCCAGGCGGTGAGGTGGCGCAGGGCGCCGCCGCGGGCGGCGAGCAGGCCGGTGCGCAGGGCGTCGTCGCTGGCGCCGCAGCAGCCGAGTACGGCGAGCCGGGTCGCGCCGTCGGCGTGCACCACGCGCACTTCGTCGGGGCGCCAGTCGCCGACCGCCCACAGCGGGTCGGGGCCGCCCCACACGAGTTGGGCACCGACCGGCGACAGGGCGCCCCGTTGGGCGAGGAAGGGCGCCGAGGCGATGCTGCCCCACCCCACCAACCACCGCATCGTCGCCTCCACAGGCTGTGGACAACCAAGAAGGAGCAGTCACCGTGCACGGTAGTCCCGCGCCCTTCGTGTGGCCGTGGCCAACACGCGGGCGCCGAGCGTCCCGGACGCGCCCCGACGGCCGGGCCGGCACCGTGTGCTGTCCCCCCGTCATGGCCAATGCTGCCACGCCGCCGCGATTCGGGCGGGGTGCGGTACCTGCGGTGACAGCCGAGCCCAGCGAAGCGAGCAGCAGGCGAACCCGGCCGCACGCCGCGGCCAACTCCGGTCGGAATCCAGCCATCTGACGTGCCCGTCACCACGCCGCCCAGACATCTGCCCGTCACCCTCCGTGTCCGTATGGGTCGGGTACGGGTCGGGGGCGGGGGTCAAGCGGAGGGGTGGGGCGGGGTGGATCGACTACCGACCGTGGTCGCTTGGCGGCCCGGGGCAGACCGGTGACGGGGAACGGCGGGCGGTTGTGGGCGGGTTGCGGTCCCGGGCCCCGGCCCCGACCTGGGCGCGCGTGCGCCGCGGGCCCGCACCCGGGGATCAGGTCCTGGCGGTCGGCGCCCCCGCCACTCCCCCGACCGCTAAGCGGAATCCGCGCCGACACCCCCGCGGGCGCCCCGTACCCGCCCCCGTCCAAAGAGGTGAAAATAAGCCAATCTCAAGCCGGCCGCCGAACCGTCGCCGGCCCGCTTCCGGGTGGGTCGCGCGGGCGTGTCGGGCCGATGACGCGGGCGCTACGGGCACGTGGCGCGGGTACGAAGGGCGCGCGGCGGCGCGGATCGCGGGGGTGCGCCGGGGCGGGGGGGGCAGCCGGCGGCGGGCGCGGGCGGGCATCCACGGGCCCCATCGGGCACGGGCGAACGCCAGCAAATGCGCGTCAACGAGGCGGGGTTACGGCAAAAGTCGGCGAACGGGGTCGAAACGCGGCGCCCGACCGGGCCACGTGCGGTGGTCCGGGCGGCGAACCGCACCTCCCGGACCAGTCCGCCGCCCGCGGGGAATGAGGCGGCGGCGTCCCCCAGCCCACCCGGTCACAGCACAGCGGGCCGACCCACGCACCCCCAAGGGAAGCGCTCCCACCGGAACCGGTGCAGAGCGCACGCATAGGCGCACGGCCACACGCGGCGGGAGCACGTCCGCGGGCCCGCACCCCGGCCCGGGCCTTGGCACGGACCAGATTCCCGCCATCCAGCACAGCACCTCTTAACGGTCGGGATGCAGCGAACTACGCTGGGTTTACGAATGCCCCGTGCCTATGCCGGGGCGGCCGTCGCTGCTGTCGAGGGGTGCGCATGTCCAGGGAGCTCCGCGGGCCGAACGAGAAGCTCGGCACCGTTCTCGCCCTCGCGGGAATCAGCAATGCCGGGCTCGCACGCCGGGTCAACGACCTTGGCGCGCAACGGGGTTTGACTCTCCGCTACGACAAGACGTCCGTGGCCCGATGGGTCTCGAAGGGGATGGTGCCGCAGGGCGCGGCCCCGCATCTGATCGCGGCGGCCATCGCCAGCAAGCTCGGCCGCCCGGTCCCGCTGCACGAGATCGGCCTCGCGGACGCCGATCCCGCGCCCGAGGTGGGGCTCGCCTTTCCACGCGATATCGGCCAGGCAGTGCGCTCTGCGACGGACTTGTACCGGCTGGATCTCGCCGGTCGCCGCGGGGGCGGCGGCATTTGGCAGAGCCTGGCCGGATCGTTCGCCGTCACCGCGTACGCCACGCCCGCCTCGCGCTGGTTGATATCGCCGGCCGACAGTTCGGTGGCGCGCGAACCCGCGGCGCTGCCGCGCACCGCCCCCGCCGCGCACCAGACGCCCGCGCCCGCGCAGGAGGCGGCGCCGCAGCGGGTGGGCCACAGCGATGTGAAGAAGCTCCGCGAGGCCGCCGAGGACGCCCGCCGCTGGGACTCCAAGTACGGCGGCGGCGACTGGCGTTCCTCGATGGTGCCCGAGTGCCTGCGGGTGGACGCGGCGCCGCTGCTGCTCGGCGCGTACAGCGACGAGGTGGGCCGGGCCCTGTTCGGCGCGGCGGCCGAGCTGACCCGACTGGCGGGCTGGATGGCGTTCGACACCGGCCAGCAGGAGGCCGCCCAGCGCTACTACATCCAGGCGCTGCGGCTGGCCCGCGGCGCCGCCGACGTCCCCCTCGGCGGGTACGTGTTGGCGTCGATGAGCCTCCAGGCCACCTACCGGGGCTTCGCCGACGAGGGCGTGGACCTCGCCCAGGCCGCCCTGGAGCGCAACCGCGGCCTGGCCACCGCGCGCACCATGAGCTTCTTCCGGCTGGTGGAGGCGCGCGCGCAGGCCAAGGCGGGCGACGGCCCGGCGTGCGGCGCCGCGCTGCGCGCCTCCGAGGGCTGGCTTGAGCGCGCCAGAGGGGGCGACCCCGACCCCTCCTGGCTCGACTTCTACACGTACGAGCGGTTCGCGGCGGACGCCGCCGAGTGCTACCGGGACCTGAAGCTGCCCCGCCAGGTGCGCCGCTTCACCGAACGCGCGCTGGCCTGCCCCACCGAGGAGTTCGTGCGCTCGCACGGGCTGCGGCTCGTGGTGTCGGCCGTCGCCGAACTGGAGTCCGGCAACCTGGACGCGGCCTGCGCCGCCGGCACCCGCGCGGTGGAGGTCGCCGGCCGCATCTCCTCCGCCCGCACCACCGAGTACGTACGGGACCTGCTGCACCGCCTCGAACCGTACGGCGACGAACCCCGGGTCGCGGAGTTGCGCGAGCGGGCCCGGCCGCTGTTGGTCGCCCCCGCGTGAGACGGGGCGACGGCACCCGCGGACCAGCGGCCCGGCCACCGGTCGGACCGCGGTCCGCGCTGCCGGCGCGATCGGCGCCAGCGGCGCGACTGACGAGGCAGGACGGCGGGCGGCCGGCCGTCGGACCGCCCGGCGCGCCGTCCCGCGGCAGCAGGCCAGGACCGCCGCCCGCCCGACCGGCGCCCCGACCAGCCGCGACGCCCGGTGTTCGGACGGTGTTCACCGGCCGGCCGTGGGGCGCCGGTCCCATCGGGGTGGCCGCCCGGTGCGCCCCCGGCCCGCACCCCCGCCGGGCACCGCTGCGTCATACCGGCGTCGCTTATCGCACACCCGGTCGGAACGGGGGCGACGCTTTGGTTTCGGCCCGTTGTCAGTGGCGCAGGTCATGATGGTGAGCGTCGGTGAAGTGGGTGGATATTGCGGCGGCGTTTTGCTCCGCATGGACGAGGATGACCCGGTTCGTATGGGCCATGTGGTCCGCACGGACCGAGCTGATCGGGGAAGCTGGGCGATGACCGGGTGCGCTGGGGAGGTGACGTGGTGAGGTACGACGCGGACGTGTTGGTGATCGGGGGCGGGATCATCGGCCTGTCGACGGCGTATGCGATCACGCGTGCCGCGCCGGGGACCCGGGTCACGGTGCTGGAGAAGGAGCAGGGCCCGGCCCGGCACCAGACCGGGCGCAACAGCGGTGTCATCCACAGCGGCATCTACTACCCGCCCGGTTCGCTCAAGGCGGCGTTCGCCGTGCAGGGCTCGGCGGAGATGGTGAAGTTCTGCGCGGAGTACGACATTCCGCACGAAGTGACGGGCAAGCTGATCGTCGCCACCGAGCGCGCCGAACTGCCCCGGCTGCACGGCCTCGCCCAGCGCGCCCGCCAGCACGGCATCCCGGTGCGCGAGCTCGGCCCGGCACAGATCTCGGCGTACGAGCCGGCGGTGCGCGGCCGGGCCGGACTGCACGTGGGCACCACCGGCATCTGCGACTACGGCGCGGTCTCGCGGCAACTCGCCAGCCTCGCCCAGGACGCCGGCACCTCGGTGCGGTACGGCGCGCAGGTGTCGGTCATCGGCCGGCGCGCCGCGGCGGTCGCGGTGCGGACCGTAGCCGGCGAGGTGCTGCGCGCCCGCGCCCTGATCAACTGCGCAGGACTGCACAGTGACCGGGTGGCCAGGCTCGCCGGCGACGACCCGGGCATGCGGATCATCCCGTTCCGCGGTGAGTACTACGAGCTCCGCCCCGAGCGCACGGACCTGGTGCGCGGCCTGGTCTATCCGGTGCCCGACCCCGCCTTCCCCTTCCTCGGCGTCCATCTGACCCGCGGCATCGACGGCGGCGTGCACATCGGCCCCAACGCGGTGCCGGCGCTGGCCAAGGAGGGGTACGGCTGGCTGACCGTGCACCCCCGCGAGTTGGCGGCCACGCTGGCGTATCCGGGCTCCTGGCAGATAGCCCGCCGGCACTGGAAGTACGGCGTGGGCGAGCTCTACCGCTCGCTCTCCCGCCGCGCCTTCACCCGCGCCGTGCGGCGCCTGCTGCCCGACGTCACGGCCGAGGACCTGATACCGGCGCCGGCGGGGGTGCGCGCCCAGGCCCTGCTCCCCGACGGCACGCTGGTCGACGACTTCCTGTTCAAGGAGTCCCCCCGCATGGTGCACGTGCTCAACGCCCCGTCCCCCGCGGCCACGGCCTCCCTCGCCATCGGCCGCGAGGTCGCCCGCCGCTCCCTGAAACACCTGTGAAGCTCCCCGGAGCACCGGTGAACCGGCCGCGCGCCGGGGAGCGCGCGGGCTGCGGCTGTTGGGTGTGCGGGTACGGGTACGGGTACGGGTACGAGGCGTCCTGAGCTGTGTGGGGTTGGCCTCGGGATGGATTGATCCCGGAGTGGGTCATTTCTGAGGTGAGTTGATCCCTGAGCGAGTTGGCTCTGGGGTGGGTCGTTCCGGGGGTGGGTTAACCCCGGGGGCAGCTTGATCCCGGGGTGGGTTGTTCCCGGGATGGGTTGTTCCCGGGGTGGGTTGACCCCGGATGGGGTTGGTCCGGGTCGTGTCCGTCTGGCCGTGCGGTCTCCGCCGGGGACGGTCTCGCTGGCGGGGGTCACCGCCCACGACGGCAGTCGCCCACGGCCCCGGTCGCCGGCCTGGGGTGGTCCCAACGGTGGAGATCGCTAACCCTGGTGGCCGCCGGGCCCGGTGGGGAGTGGGTGGCTCGCTGCCGCGGTGGGTGCCCCGCCGGGTGTGCTGTCGGGTGTGCTGTCGGGTGTGTCGGCGTACCACGGGTGGGGGCGGTGTGGTGGGCCGTCGGGTGGCTCGGTGGGGGTGGGGCGGGCGGCGTGGCTACCGCCAACCCGGCGGGCCGGATCGTGTCGTTCCTCGCCGAACGCGTCGCCGGCCGCGCCCAGCAGCGTAGTGGCGAGCGCACCCGCGATCAGTGCGGCGATCAGGCGCGGCCAGCGCGGCCGACCCGGGCTGATCACCGGTATGGGCCGGCGCTCGGGTCGCGGACTGAACCACAGGCCCCCACGCCGACCGTGTTCGGGTACCTCAACCGGGTCCCAGGTCATCCCTCGCTCCCGTGCGCTCGTTCTCAACCGTCAACGCCACACATGTTCCTGACAAACCCTGTGCCTATGGTCGCCTCACGAGGCCACTTTTGTCACAGGCGTACCGCAGCCTTTGTCAGACCGCAGTCTTTGTACGGCGGCGGTCGTCGCCGGGCCGCAGCCTTCGGCCGGCTTGGCCAGCCGCTGTCTGCGCCCGACCACACCGTCTTCGTACGCCCACAGGTCGTTGCCCGGCCGCAGTCCCCGTACACCCGCAGCCCGGGGCCAACCCGCCGTCGTCACCCGCCCGCCCCACCTCTCCGTACGCCCACGGGGCATCGCCCGACCGCAGTCTCCGTACGGCCGCACCGTCTCCGCACGGCCCGCGGCCCACGGCCCGCGGTCAGGGGGCCGCGGCCCCGAGGGGGAGCGCCACGGCCGCGGCCAGCCGGGAGGACGTGCGCCGACGCGGCGCGAGCCCGTACCCGAGCGGCACCGTGCGCACCAGCGCACCGCACACCCCGCGCACCGCACACCGCACACCGCAGGCGCATCGTGCCCCAGCCAGTCACCGCGCACGCGCGCACGCGCCGCCAGCGGGCACCGGCTCGACACACCCTGAGACCTTGACCCCACACACCCCGTCGCTCCCCCAGGGGCTCACGCCCCGTCCCCCATCGCCCCGGCCACACCCCTGCGCGCCCGGACACACCCACCCCGCACACCCTTCCGGCATGTGCGCCCGGCCAGTAAACCCCGGTCGCGGTGGGACCCCTACCGACACGCCGGGCCGATGCGGGCCGGGCCCGTAGAATCGAACCACTGTGTCCGAGAATCACACTGCCCCGCAGCGCCCGCAGCCCAGCCCGAGCACCTCGGGGCCGATGCCCGACGCCGCACCCGGCGCCCCGGCGAGCCCCGCGCCCGCCGCGCAGGCCGTACCGGCCGAGCCCACGCCGAGCACGACGCCCGCGACGGCCTCACCCGCCGAGACGGCTGCGACGGCTGCGACCGTCGAGGGCGCCACCGCAGCCACCGGGTCCTCGGCCACCGCGGACGCCCCGAGCACCACGGACACCACCGGTGCCACGGCGCAGCCGCGCGTGGCGCGGTTCCCCGAGGGGCCGGCCGTCGACCCGGCGGGTTCGCACCACGAGCGCCGCATCCGCTCCTTCCGGCCACGCCGCGGACGGGTGACTCCCGGCCAGGGCACGGCGCTGCGCCGGCTGTGGACCACGTGGGGGCTCGACATCGACGGGCTGCACCGCATCGACCTGGGCGAACTCTTCGGCGACCCGACGTTGCCCGTGGTGCTGGAGATCGGGTTCGGGATGGGTGAGGCGACGGCGCAGATGGCGGCGGCCGACCCCGGCACCGGCATCATCGCCGCCGACGTGCACACTCCCGGCCAGGGCAATCTGCTCGCCCAGGTGGACCGGGCCGGCCTGTCGAACGTCCGGGTGGCCAACGGCGACGCGATCATCCTGCTCCGCGAGATGCTCGCCCCCGAGGCGCTGTCCGGGCTGCGCGTCTACTTCCCCGACCCGTGGCCGAAGAAGCGGCACCAGAAGCGGCGGCTGATCCAGCCGGAGTTCCTGGCGCTCGCCGCGTCCCGGCTGAGGCCCGGTGCGGTGCTGCACTGCGCCACGGACTGGGAGCCGTACGCGGACCAGATGCTTGAGGTGCTGACCGCCGACCCGTACTTCGAGAACACGCAGCCAGACGGCGGTTTCGCCCCCCGGCCCGCGTTCCGGCCGCTGACCAAGTTCGAGGGTCAGGGCATCGAGAAGGGGCATGCGGTGCGGGACCTGCTGTTCCGGCGCGCCGCGGACGTACCGGTGGTCGACACCACCGGAGCACACCCCGCGCGCCCCGGAGTACACCTCCCGTACGCCGGGCGCACCGCAGCAGAGGCCGGTCGCACCGCGTCCGACGAGGCACCTCCGGCGGCCGACGGCGGGGCGACGGAGCGTACGGCGTCCCGCGCGGCGTCGGATGCCGTCGACGCCGCCGACCGCCCGGCACGACCGTGAGCGGCCGGGCATAATCCGGAGAGCCACCACTGCCCCCTTCGTTAGGGTCGCCGAGTGCACGAGTCCCCTTCCCCGCACCACCCCGTCGCCCCGGGCCGCGCAGGCCAGGAGCCGGCCGCGGCCCCCGTGGAAGGGGTGACCGACGGGACGCAGCAGGCCGGCGCGGCCCGGGCCCCACACACACACACGACCACGGCCACAGGCACGACCACGGCCACAGGCACGGGCACACACCCAGCCCCGCACCCACAACCCCCACACCCGGATTACACCGCCGACGACTACGCGCACACGTACGCCCCCAAACCACCCCCCAGCGGTGGCTACGGCGCCACGAGTGACGCGCACGGCGGGCGGTGGCGGCGGAAGTGGGCCGGGGGCTGGGAGAAGTGGGAGCGGCTGCGGGACAGCCGGGCGGTGCGGGCCGCGGCGCTGATCGTGCTGCTGGCGCTGTCCGGGCTGGTCATCCTCGCGCTGGTGCGGGAACAGACCGGCACCAAGGGCTTCCTCGTCGGCCTCGGCCTCGCGATCCTGCCCGTACCGCTGCTGATCGCGGCGTTCCGCTGGGCGGACGGCGTCGAGCCCAAACCCTGGCGGAACCTGCTGTTCGCCTTCGCCTGGGGGTCGTGCGCCGCGACGCTGGTCGCGCTGTTGGCCAACGGCCTCGCCACCGACTGGATCATGACGACGGTCGCCGAGTCGTCCTCGCACGACCGGGACACCTGGGGCGCGACGCTGGTCGCGCCCGTGGTCGAGGAGTCCGCGAAGGGCGCCGCGATCCTGCTGCTGTACCTGTTCCGGCGGCGCGACTTCCACGGGGTGGTCGACGGGGTGGTGATAGCCGGCATCACCGCGACCGGCTTCGCCTTCACCGAGAACATCCTCTACCTGGGCAATGCTTTCGTCAGCGACCAGGAGTTCGGCTACTCCGGGTTGCAGTCGACGACCGCGGCGACGTTCTTCATCCGGGCCGTGATGTCGCCGTTCGCGCATCCGCTGTTCACCGCGGTCACCGGCATCTGCTTCGGCATCGCGGCGGCCTGCCCGCCACGGCAGCGGGTGCGCCGCGTACTGATCCCGCTCGCCGGGCTGCTGGCGTCGATGGGCCTGCACGCCACCTGGAACGGCTCGGCGTCGATGGGCGGCTACGGCTTCCTCGCGGTGTACGGGCTGTGCATGGTGCCGCTGTTCGCGCTGCTGACCTGGTTCACGATCTGGTCCCGCGGCAAGGAGCTGCGCATCATCCGCGCCCAGCTCCCGGCGTACCAGGCGACGGGTTGGATCACCCCGCCCGAGCCGGTCGCGCTGTCCTCGATGCGGGCCCGTGCGATAGCCCGCGACCTGGTCCGCCGCACCCGCGGCCCGGCGGCGGCGCGCGCGGTCGCCGAGTACACCGCCTGCGCCACCTCGCTCGCCTTCCTGCGCCAGCGCGCCTACCGCGGCACGGCCGGCCCCGACTTCGCCGCCCGCGAGCGCGACCTCCTCGACCGCCTGTGGCAGCGCCGCGAGATCGCCCAGCCCGCGCTGGCCCACGCGGCCCTGACGATCCCGCCGCCCCCACCGCCCTGGGGGTACGCGCCCCCGCCCGGCTTCCCGCGCCCCGGTTTCCCGGCCCCCGGGTACGCGCCGCCGCCCGGTTACGCACCGCCGCCGACGTATGCTCCACCGCCCGGTTACGGAGCGCCCGGCCACCCGGCACCCGCTGGTCACCCCGCGCCCACGGGCTACCCGACCCCGGGTTACGCGGCCCCGGGTTACGCGTACCCGGCCGCCGGCCCCGCGTACGGCACCACCCCCGCGCCGGCTCCGGCCCCCGGATACGGCACGGGGTACGGCACGGGGTACGGCACGCCCTGGCCCCCTCCCCCGCCCGGCTGGCACCCCTCGCACCAGCCACCGCCCCACCAGCCGGGAGCCTGGCCGCCCCAGGCGCACGGCACCGCCCCCGGCACGAGTCACGGCCCAGCCCGCGGCACCGGCCCCCGCCCGGCCCACGGCTACGGGGGCCAGCCGCCGGGGCGGCCGTAACACCCGCCCACCATGCGGACCAACGCTCAGGTGATCGCGCTCCCACGGCGTCTAGGGTGAGGGGACCTTCAGCGTTTCCCGACCCCCGTGGTCGCTCCGGATGTCACAGCCGAAAAGAGTGGTGCTCGATGAAGCTGGTCGTACAGGAATTCCTGACCCTCGACGGAGTCTCGCAGGGCCCGGGCGCCCCGGACGAGGACACCAGCGACGGCTTCACCCAGGGCGGCTGGTTCGTGCCGCACCTGGACGAGGAGTTCATGCAGGTCGCCAGCGAGTGGCTGAGCCAGGCCGACGCGTTCCTGTTCGGCCGCCGCACGTACCAGAACTTCGCGCGGGACTGGCCGAAGATGGCGGACCACCCGAACGCCGCGATCCTCAACGGCCTGCCGAAGTACGTCGCCTCGCAGACCCTGACCAGCGCCGACTGGAACCCGACCACGATCCTCTCCGGCGACGTCGCCGCCCAGGTCGCCGAGTTGAAGCAGCAGCCCGGCCGGGAACTCCAGGTCCACGGCAGCTCCGACCTCGCCCAGTCGCTGCTGGCCGCCGGCCTGGTCGACGTCATCCGGCTGGCGATCGCCCCCGTCGTGGTCGGCCAGGGCCGCCGCCTGTTCCCCGTCGGCGGCGCCCCCGCGGGCCTGCGCCTGGTCCACCACCAGACCACCCCCGCCGGCCTGTCGATCCACACCTTCGAGTCGGCGGGCCTCCCGCAACACGGCACGTACGGGGGCGCCCAGGAGTAACCCTCCCCCCCCCAGCCCGCCGGCCCGGGCCCACTGGGACGACCCACCCGCGGTCGCCCGGCGCGCCCGGGCCGCTGCGCGTTCAGGGCGCGGGCGGCAACGGCGCGGCACGGGGCCGGCGCCGGTCAGCCGAGGTACGGCTGCGGCCGGTCTTCGAGGAAGTGATCCAGCCGCAGCCGCTGGGTGTGATGCATGGGCAGCGAGCCGAACTCGTCCGGATGGACAAACCGCACCTCGGTCGACTCGTCAGAGACGGCCAACACCCCGCCGATCACCCGGGCACGGAAGCACACGTTGAACTGTCGACGCACTTCGCCGTCGGTGTACGCGATGACGTGCCGCGGGTCGGTGTACGTCCCCACCAGCCCGGTGATTTCCACGTCGAGCCCCGTCTCCTCCTTGACCTCACGCACCGCGCACCCGGGCAGCGAATCGGTGAAGTCCATCCCACCCCCGGGCAGGGCCCACAGCTCGTTGTCCCGTCGCCGCTGGAGCAGGATGCGGCCCTCGCCGTCCGTCACGACGGCCGACGCGGCGACCACCATGCTGTTCGGCTGCGGCGCGTGCGGGTCGTCGTAGTACTCGGTGCGCGCCATCGTCAGCCTTTCGTGGGGACGGGTGTTGCGGTTGCCCGGACCGCATCGAAGGTACGGGCCCGGCCGCCGAAAAGCCGCCCGTTCAGGGCGCGGCCGGCCCGATCTCCTCGCCCGGCGTGATCCGCCAGCGCAGCGTGAACGTGGCGGTGTACCGCAGGTGACGCCCGTCGGGATGGTCGCGCGCCACATGCTCAAGGCACCACTGCTGGGCCTGTTCGTGCTGGTCGGCGAGGGTGCCGGCGGGGTCGGGCGCCGGGGAGCGCTGGGCGCAGGTGAGGCAGGCGGCGCGGACGGTGTACGGGTCGGCGTCGGGGTCGGGCGCGAGGTGCATCTCGACGACGCGGTAGCGCCGCCGGGACCCGCGCCGCTCCCGCCGTGCGTTCGGCCCGTACCCGGCACGGGGCCCGGACGACTGGGGCCCGCGCGGCTCGTGGGGCCCGTACGACTCATGGGGCTCATGGGGCCCGTCCGACTCGCGAGGCTCGTACGACCCATCGCAAGGGTTCACGGGCCGACCACCGGACTGTCGCGGAGCCTGGCCGCGTGCGCGCAGGCGGGATGGGCCCGCAGGGCGCGCGGCGCGGGGTCGGCGGGATGTGCCCGGGCCCGTACGATCACGGCGTCGGCCGGCTCCAACTCCCGCTCGCACAGGGCGCACTGGCGCGGCAGGGCGTCCGGGCCGTGGGCGAGGGCGACGGCGGTGGTGAGGACGGCGCCGAGGTAGTACGGCTGGGCGAGGTAGCGCCCCGACCACTCCCCGGTGATCCGCCAGTGCAGCCCCGGCCCGCACCTCCGGTGGGCCGCGGGCACCCCGACGTAGTGGGCGTACGTGGGGCTGGCGGGGTGGGTGAGGGTGACGTGCCCGGCCAGCCGGCCCCAGTGCTCGAAGGCGTGCGCCTCGCCCACCGGGAGGAGCCAGTACGCGCAGCCGATGCGGGGGTTGACGATGGTGGCGCAGTTCTCGGTGCCGTCGAGGATGGTGAACGCGGCCCGGGCGATGTCCAGGGACGTCCGGACGGCGTCCCAGTGCCGGCCGGCGGGCAGCAGGGTGACGTCCTCGGCGACGGTCGGCGCCCAGTGGAACCTGGTCATGCGGTGCCTCCGGCCTGGCACGGGGCCTGCCGGCCCGGCACGACCCGGTGCGGCAACCGCCGGCCCGCCCCACCGCACCCACGCCGCCTCCGGCCGGTGGGCAGGGTCAGCGGACGCCACCCCGATTCCTCACCGGACCTCCACCGGACGCCGCCGCTGGGCGGAATCCAGGGCTGGGGTGGTGCGGGAACGAGCGCGGCAGCAGTGACCACGAGGCAACTCCGTAACGGTGCGTTTACTGACCGTCACATGGTGGTGGCGCGCAAGCCGCACTGCTTTGCGCGATTGGCAATGCCGCGTCCTTGACCCGGCGCCCTCCACCCGCTAAATGCCGCACCACTCCGCGAACGACCGGAGCGAGGCATCCGCCCGCTGGCGCGCCCGAAGCAAGGTCGCCACGGTCTCGTGTACCGAGTGGTGATACCGCGTGAGCTGCGGCGATGCCGTGCGGGCGGCGCGCAGCGAGATCAGGGCCGCCGCCTGGTGCGCGGTCCACGCCTCCGCTCGGGCGCGGTCGATCCAGTAGTGCGCGGCGCGCGTCGGCGCGTAGCCGTCGGGCAATTGGACCGCCCGTGCGTGTTCCAGCGCCTTGGCGTGGTCGTCGCGGTCGCCGGCGGTCGCGATCTGGTGCAGCCGTACGTTCAGGGGGCCGAACGCCAACGCGTAGTCCCGAGTTTCGCCGGTCACTCCCGCCAGTTCGGTCGCCTGGCCCAGCCAGTCCTCAGCGGCCGAGTCGTCGCCGGCCCGGGCGGAGAGCACCGCGGCCCGGAGCTGGAGCGTGCCGCGTACGGCCCGGGTGCTGCGGTCGCCGTCGTCGTCCAGGTCGCGCAGGGCGTGCCGCATCAGGGACACGCCGCGGCTCAGCCGCGAGTTGTCGGCAGCCATCTGCGCGCGCTCGTACCGCTCGATCGCCACCTGCCGCGGATCGCCCGAGTGCGGAGCGGCGACCGCCATCCGGGACAGCGCGAGCCGCGCCAGGTCCATGTATCCGAGCCGATACGCGACGATGGCCGCGGTGCGCGCGGCCTCGGCTTGCAGCGCGTGGGCGCGTTCCTGCCGGTGTCCGACGGGTTGGAGTTGCGTCGCGATGGCGATCTCGCTGATCAGGCCCGGGAGACGGCCGGCGATCTCCATGTACTCGGCCGCGACGCGCAGGGCGACCAGTTCCGCCATCTCCGCTTCGAGTCGGCGCAGCGGCCGGGGCGCGGGTGCGTCGTCGGGGGCCAGGTCCCAGTCGTCGAACGCGGTACTGATCGGGGTGAGCAGCGCGTCCAGTTGGTCGCGTTGCAGGGCCTGGACGTACGGCTGGCCGCGCAGCACCGAGACGCTGACGCCGAGCGCCCGGGCGACGGCCGCGAGGATGGGCTCACTGGGATAGCGCTCGCCCCGCTCGATGCGGCACAACTGGCTCGCGGACACGTGCGCCTGCCGGCCCAACTCCTGGAGCGAGTAGTCCCGGATGAGCCGGAACTCGCGCACCCGCGCGCCGATGGTGTCGCTCTGGTCGGGCATGGCGTTCCCCGTTCTGTGGACATCAGCACGGTACTGCTGAACGGGGTTGTACGCGGGGGGCGTTGCGCGCGGCGGCAGGGGTGGCCGGGTTGACCGCAGGGGGCGCGCGGATGAATCGCTACCAGCCAGGTTGACCCCTCACACCCCCGCCCACCCCGCGAACGCCGCCAACTCCTCGTCTCGCGAGCGGTCAAGGCGGACCAGCGTGCCGGAGACCGACCTGACCGTGGGGTGGAAGCGGGTGTGGTTGGGGCTGAGGGCGCGCGCTCGGCGGAGGGCTGCGAAGGAGCGGGTGCGGTCGCCTTCGGACAGGCGGGCCGCGGCCACGTCGATGTGGTGGTGGCTGGCGCGTTCGGCGGCGAGGGTCGTGGGCGGAGCCCATTCGTCGCGCTGCTGCTCAGCGCCCCATTCCGCCAGCCGCGCCAGCGCCTGTTCCGTGTCGCCGCCGTCGATGAGGGCCGCGACCTCGTGAATGCGGACGTTGGTCGGGCCGAAGCTCATCTCGTAGTGGTCCACGTCGCGGTCGCCCAGGAAGCGGGCCACCGCGCGGGCGTCGGCCAGCCGCTGTTCGGCGCGATCGCGGTGCCCGTCGCGGGCCTCCACGACGGCCAGCTTGAGCAGGATGGCGCCCTGTACGGCAAGTTGCTGATCGGACAGGGCCTCCTCGGGAGCCAGCCGCGAGACCTCACCCTCCAACCCTTCGAGCACCCGCCGCGCGGAGGCGAAACCGCCCACCCTGAGCATCGCCCCCGCCTTCAGGTACGCCGCCGTCACCTGCATCAACGGGTCGGCCGACCGGTCGGCGGCCCACTGCACGCGCTCGATCGCGGTCATGCTGAGGTCGTGGTAACCCAGCTTGTGGGCGAGCGAGTTCGATGCCCGGTAGCAGCGTGCCAACCACCAGAACGCCCGCTGCTGCTCGGCTCCGCGCGCGCTGAGCGCGACCTGTGTCAGTTCGGTCAACAGCCCGGGCAGCAACGGCCCCATGACCCCATGACCACGGACCGCCCGTCCTGCCGCAGCCGCGCCACCGACTCCGCCTCCGTGGCCAGGGCGGCCAGCGGGCGCGGCGCCCGCGTCGGGGCGTCCGGACTGTCGTACGTGATCATGATGCGGCGCAGGTCCGGGATGACGGCCTGGATCTGCTCGTCGCTCTCCACGCCGTTGAGGTACGGCTGCCCGGTGATCCGCTCGGGCCCGACCGCGAGCGCCTGCGCCAACTTGGCGATCAGCCCGGACGGGACGGTGCGGCTACCGCGCTCGTACTTCTCCAGGCTGGAGACGGACACGTTGATGCGGGTGGCGAGTTGACGGACGGAGAGTCTGCGGATCTTGCGGAGCTCGGTGATGTGCTGGCCGATGTGCGTACCCATGCTGCTCCCTGCGTGCTCGGCGTCGCGGCCAGCGTACGGGCGCCCGCCGGCCGCGGGGCCGACTCCGACCCCAGGAGGACGCATAGCACGGCGGGCCGCGATGGGTCCTTGATCCACCCAACTCCGGTCGCGGGCGACGCCCCGCACGGTACGGCGCTCGGCGAGAAGTAACCCGCCCCACCCCCGCACCCGCACCCCGCAGCCCCCAGCCCCCAGCCCCCAGCCCCCAGCCCCCCAAAACTGACTTTCCCCGACTTCTCCCTGTTCCAGGGCCCATCCGATACAGTCTCTTCCGATCCCAGAAACCCTCCGACGTGCGCCTCACCCCCCACCGCCTCCGTCGGGCGGGGAACGTTGCGAGCAGTGTTTCTGAGGTAGGCACGCCATGAGCGACTGGCACTTTGAAGTTCCCATCACCGGCAGCAAGCAGTTGCCCCCGGACCCGCGCTACATGGACGCGTTGAGCAGTCAGGGGTACGGGTTCGAGGTCGCGTTGGCCGACCTCATCGACAACTCGATCGACGCGGGCGCCAAGGACGTCGTCATCCACGTCTTACGCAACGGGGACGAACTCGTCAGCCTGCTCGTCGTGGACGACGGGCGGGGGATGGACGAGGACGCGCTCGACGTCGCGATGACGGTCGGCGGGCGGCGCGAGTACGACGAGAAGTCGCTCGGCATCTTCGGTACGGGGCTCAAGGCCGCCTCGCTCAGCCACGCCGACTCGGTGACCGTCATCAGCAAGACCAAGCGGACCCGGGCGGTGGGCCGGCGGTGGGTGACCGCGCACGCCAAGGAGGGGTTCCACTGCGACATCGTGGACCCGGGGTACGCGCAGGACCTGATGGACCGTTACCACGGGCAGCCCATCACCTGGCAGGGCACCATCGTCCGGTGGGACGGGGTGCGCGACTTCCCCAAGCACGGCGGGGGCGGGCAGACCGACCGGTACCTGACGCGGATGATCCCGCGGCTCGGGCTGCACCTCGGGCTGTTCCTGCACCGGTTCCTGGCGCGCGAGGACTTCAACATCACCATCGCCGTCGAGGACGTGCAGACCCGCACCGTGTACATGGACTTCGGGGTGGAGTCGCTGGACCCGTTCGGCTATCCGGTCACCGGCTGCGCCGGTTTCCCGCGGGTGTTCACGGCCGAGGTGGACGGCGTCGGCGGGGTGCCGCTGACCGGGCACGTGTGGACGCCCAAGTCCAACCTGGACGAGTACCGGGCGGTCGGCACCGTCCTGGACAAGCAGGGCTTCTACTTCTACCGCAACGACCGGCTGGTGCAGGCCGGCGGCTGGAACGGGTTCCGGCAGCCCGAGGCGCACCTCGCGCTCGCCCGGGTCGCCGTGGAGCTGCCGCCCGACGGGGGCGACGCGTTCCGGCTGACCGTGAAGAAGGCCGGCGTGGAGGCGGCGCCGGCGTTCGCGACCTCGCTCAACGACGCGAAGGACGCCGGGGGTTACGCGTTCAAGGAGTACCTGGACGCGGCGGAGGCCACGTACCGCGAGGCGCGCAAGCGGGCCGGCGTTGACCGCAAGCCGGTGATCGGCCCCGGCAAGGGGATGCCCGCCGAGGTCAAGCGGACCGTGGAGGAGGAGCTGCCGCTGCTGCCCGGCGAGGAGCCCATCGCGCTGCGCTGGGAGAAGCTGGGCAGCGACGTCTTCTTCAACATCGACCGCGAAGAGCGCGCCATCCTGCTCAACAAGGCGTACCGACCGGCGCTGCTCGGCGGCCGGCGCGGCGGGCTGAACGACGCGCCGATGGTGAAGTCCCTGCTCTACCTGCTGCTGCACCAGGTCTTCGAGAAGGAGTACAGCGGGCCGCGCGAGAAGGACAACCTCCAGCTCTGGCAGAGCATCCTGCTCTCCGCGGCCCGTACCGAGCTGGACCGCATGGACGAGCAGTGACCGGCGCTCCCCCGATCGGCACCCCGCACGTGGAGTGGGCGACCGTCGCCGGGTACGTGGACGACGGGACGCCGGCGCTGATCCCGCTGGCGGGCGAGCCGCGGATCGAGTTCTTCGTGGACGCCTACGGGGCGCGCACCGGGCTGCGGATCGCGCTCGGGCCCACCGACCGGGTGCCGCTGTCGGCGCTGACCGCGGTCGTGGTGCGGCCGGTGGAGGCGCACGGGCGGCGGATGCTGGAGGTCGCCACGGCCGAGCGGTCCCTGTTCCGCGACTTCCACGACCTGCTCCAGGGCATCGCCGACCGGGTGCGGCGCGAGGGGTACGGGCCGGCCAGGGCGTTCACCGAGACGCTGGCGTCCTGGACCGAACTCCTGGCCCGCACCCGCCGGGTCGGCGAGGAGCAGCGGATCGGACTGCTCGGCGAGTTGTACGCCCTGGAGTGGTTCGCGCACCACGTCGGCTGGCCGGTGGCGCTCACCTCGTGGCGCGGGCCCGACAGCGAGGAGCACGACTTCGGGCTGCCGGAGTACGACGTCGAGGTGAAGAGCACGGCGGGCGAGCGGCGGGTGCACAGCGTGCGCGGCACCACCCAGTTGGTGCCGACCGGCAGCCGGCCGCTGTGGCTGCTCTCGCTCCAGTTCACCCGGGGCGGCTCGGCCGGCCACTCGCTGGGCGAGCGGGTGCGGGAGGTGCGGGAGCAGGTGGCCCAGCACGCGCCGGAGCTGAGCCCGCACCTGACGGAGCTGCTGGCCGGGTGCGACTGGCTGGGGCCGCTGGCGGCTGCGCCCGACCCGGAGCGGTGGTCGCTGCGGAGCGCGCCGCTGGTGCTGAGCGCGGCCGACCCGCGGGTGCCGCGGCTGGGCCCGCAGGCGCTGGCCGCCCTCGACGGCGAGGCGCGGCAGCGGCTGGTGGCGCTCAGCTACGGCATCGACCTGACCGGGCTGCCGGACGCCGTGGACGCGCCGCCGGCGCTGCGGTTCCCCGACGACCCGGGGCCGCCGGACGCGGGCGGACCCACCCCCACGCATCGGAGCACCTGACCATGAGCGACGACCCCACCGAGCGGCTGCACTCCATCGTCCTGGCCGGGCTGCGGCAGGCCGGGCCGCAGCCGCTCGCGCACGGCCTGCGCGCCTGGGCGCAGGGGGTGAGCCCGGCGCCCGACACCAGCGAGGAGGGCTTCCGCGCGCGGCTGCTCGCCGGGTACGCGGGGCATCCGCTGGTGGAGATGTGGCGGCGGGCGGTGACGGCCTGGGACTTCGCGCAGTCCCCGGCGTGGTCGACCGCGCCGCCGTGCACCGAGGACCGGCGCGCGGACATCTACGAGCTGTTGGCGCTCGCCGCCGAGACCCGCACGGTGCTGACGGAGTTGGTGCCGGTGGCCGTCGCGGACGCGCCGACGGTGATCAGTACGGAGTTCACGCCCTGGTACACGCCGGCCGCGCAGCAGAGCCGTACCTGGTACTGGCCGGCCTATCAGCGGGTCCTGGAACACAAGGGGTGGCCGGCGGCGGCGCTGGCCGCGCTGGACGAGGCGACCGACCGGGTGGTGGAGCGGCTGGCCGACCCGGCGACCGGCACCGTCTACCAGTCCAAGGGGCTGGTGGTGGGGCACGTGCAGTCGGGCAAGACGGCCAACTTCACCGGCGTCATCGCCAAGGCCATCGACTCCGGGTACCGGCTGGTGATCGTGCTGGCCGGCACGTTGAACCTGCTGCGCCAGCAGACGCAGCGGCGCCTGGACATGGAGTTGGTGGGGCGGGAGAACATCCTGCGCGGCGGCGACGAGATCGAGTCGGACTACGCGGACGACCCGGAGTGGCACCGCGGCGGCTTCCTCGCCCACGGCGGGGTGCCCTCGGTGCTCGGCGCGTTCGACATCATGCGGATGACGACCCGCGACAACGACTACAAGCGGCTGCTCCAGGGCATTACGGCGCTGGAATTCGAGAAGCAGGAGCCGGCGCTTCCGCTGTATGACCCGCGGAATCTGCACCGGAGTGCGGCCCGGCTGATGGTGGTCAAGAAGAACAAGACCGTCCTGACGAAACTCCTCAAGGACCTGAAGAAGATCCGTACGCCGCTGGCCGAAATTCCGGTCCTCATCATCGACGACGAATCCGACCAGGCGTCGGTCAACACCTCCAACCCGCGGAAGCTCCGCGAGGGCAAGGCCGAGCGGACCGCCATCAACGGGCTGGTCTCCAGCCTGCTGGCGCTGCTGCCGCGGTCCCAGTACGTGGGGTACACGGCCACCCCGTTCGCCAATGTCTTCATCGACCCGAGCGATACCGCGGACATCTTCCCGAAGGACTTCATCGTCTCGCTGCCGGCGCCGGCCGGTTACATGGGCATCCGGGCCTTCCACGATCTGGACTCTGACATTCCGTGGTCGGAGCGTACGTACGCCAATTCGCAGGGCAAGGCCCACATCCGCGATATCCCGCCGGCCGCTGGCGAGGACGACGACTCGCTCCAGCAGGCGGTGGACGCCTTCGTGCTCTCCGCGGCCGTCAAGCTCTACCGGGAGGAACACGACCCGCGCGGCGTGAGCTATCCGCACCACACGATGCTGGTGCACGAGTCGGTGCGCACCGCCGACCACCGGGCGCTGGCCGAGCGGCTGACCCGACTGTGGCACTCCGCCGGCTATCTGGGCCCCTCGGGGCACGCCCGGCTGCGGGCGCTCTTCGAGTCCGACTTCGCGCCGGTTTCGGCGGCCCGGGCGGACGGGTACGCGACGCCGGGCAGCTTCGCCGATGTCGCCGCGCACATCGGGGCGGCCTGCATCCGGATCGGTGGCGACGAGAACCCGGTCCTCGTCGTCAACAGCGACAAGGACATCGAGCAGGGCACCGCCGACTTCGACAAGCGCTCGCTGTGGAAGATCCTGGTGGGCGGCGCCAAGCTGTCCCGTGGCTTCACCGTCGAGGGCCTGACGATCTCCTACTACCGGCGCACCACCACCCAGGCCGACACGCTGATGCAGATGGGCCGCTGGTTCGGCTTCCGCACCGGCTACCGGGACCTGGTGCGGCTCTACATCAGCCGCGGCGAGGCACACGGGCGGGGCGAGATCGACCTGTACGACGCGTTCGAGGCGGTCTGCCGGGACGAGGAGAGCTTCCGCGCCGAACTGAACAGGTACGCGCCGCTGATCGACGGGAAACCGCAGGTCACGCCGGCGCAGGTGCCGCCGCTCGTGGCGCAGCACCTGTCCTGGCTCAAGCCGACCAGCGCCAACAAGATGTACAACGCGGAGCTGATCGAGATCCGTTCGCCCGGCGCCTGGATCGAGCCGTCCGCGTACGCCGGCGCACCGGCCGCGGTCAGGCGCAACGCCGAGCGGTGGGAGCCGCTGCTCAAGGAGTTGAGCGAGGGCCCGGAGGAGGAGTTCACCAACCCCCCGGACACCACCAGCCAGTTGACGCGCAGGTTCCGGGCCCGTACGGCGGTGCTGCCGCACGGGCTGCTGGTGAGCGTGTTGGAGCAGTTGGAGTGGAATCGGCCCGATCTGTTCCAGCCGCACCTGACCTACCTCAAGCAGTTGGACGGCCGGCTGGCGCGGGTGGACGACTGGCTGTTGCTCGCGCCGCAGCGGATGTCCAGGGAGCGGCTGGCGGCGACCATCCTGGGCTCATCGCCGCTCTCCCTCGTGGAGCGCAGCAAGGCCCCGTACCGGGACGCGTTCAGCCGGGTCACCGGCTTCGAGCACCGGGTGGCGGCGGAGCGGCTGGTGGCCGCGGCGGGCACGGCGGCGTCGCTGGTCACGCCGTCGCGCGGGGTCGCGCTCGTCTATCCGGTGCTCGACATCACCGGCGACCGGGACGTCAGCGACGTCATCACCGGCGGCAAGGCCGACGCGACCCGGGTGATCATGGCCTTCGCGCTGCTGCCGCCGAAGAGCGCCATCGACACCAAGCGCCGCCTGGTGCACTTCCGCGCGAAGGTGTCCGCGCTGCGGGACGCGCCGATCGTGGACGTGCTGGCGGCGCCGGCCGAGCGGTGAGAGGGGCTGCGCCGGCCTGGCGGTGAGGGGTTGGTCGGGCAGCGGTCCGCCGCACCGGCGTGGTGTGTCCGGTGCGGCGGTTGCTCGACTGCGGCAGGGCGCTCGGTACGGGAGCGCCTTCCGTACGAGTACGAGTACGAGTGCGGGTACGAGTGCGGGCACGCGGAGTGCCTCGGTACGGGAGCGCCTTCGGGTGCGGCAGTGCGCCCCGTACGGCGCGGCCCGCGCTACAGCGGTACGGTCGCCCGCGCCGCGACGTCGTAGGTGTGGAAGACGGCGGCGAGTTGGGCGCGGCTGCGGCAGCCGAGCTTGCGCAGCACGTTGGAGACGTGGAACTTGACGGTGCTGAGCTCGACGTTGAGCCGTTCGGCGATCTCCGGGTTGGACAGGCCCTCGGCGACGAGGCGGGCCACGTCCTCCTCCCGGCCGGTGAGCCGGCCGGGCCGCCGGGGGGGGGGGGGGGGGGGGGGGGGGGGGGGCCGGGCGCGGGGGCCCCGCCCCCGGCCGCCCCCCCCGCCGGCGGCCCCCCC